>PXDP01000238.1 GCA_003565035.1 PVC group bacterium
ACACCTGCGGCGTCTGGAGGAAGCGGCTTCCGTGTTAACGGATCAGGAACAGGAGATTCTGATCGGTTTACTTAAAAAGTTTGGGCACCATGCCGGGACTACATTGGAGTCCTCTTCCCATTCCGGCAAAAGAAGATCTTGATCGGTATACTTCGTGTTAATTTTCCACTCCGGCAGCGGCTCCATAGTCCGTAAAGGGGGCTGCTGTACAGTCTTTTTTTCGAATTCAGCGGAAGATGCTGCCGAGCCCCATGGCCTGTTTGTCGGCGAATTTGATGAAAAAGCGGCGGCGGCCGACGCGGAGGAGGGGGTAGAGTTTGCCGAGGAGCCAGACGGTGAGAAATTTGTCCACCCGGCGGTAGCGGCTGTTTTCACGGAAGAAGAGCTGCAGCAGAAGCTGGAAGCGTGCGCGGGTAAGGTGCTGGGGATTGAAGTCCAGTTTCACCGCATAGCGGTACCGGTGCTGCCAGGCGCGCTTGTATTTGGCTTTGAGTTCTTTGAGGCCTTCGAGACGGTGCGGATCGTAGGGCAGAAGGCAGTAGGCCCGGGCGGCGGCCAGAATGCCAAAGGTGTCGCGCATAAAGTCGATGTCGTCCACGGGCAGTCCGCATTCGCCCGCAAGGGTTCGCATCCGGTCGATTTTGCGGAGGGCGGCCTGGGCCTGGCGCACGGAGGCTTCGGGGTCGCGGACGAAACAGCGCAGGACTTTCCGGAGGGTATGGTTGATGAAAATCCGGTCCCAGTAGACCATCAGTTGCGGGGGGAGACGGGAACGGCGGAAGTAGATTTCCTGTTTGGCAAATTCTGGAAGGTAGAGCAGTTCGCGGATCACTTCATCGGAGAGCCGGAGAAGTTCCAGGAAAGGCTGCGGAGGGATTTCGGGTCGGCGCTCCCGGACGAAGGCGGCGACGGCGGATTCCACGCCGCAGCGGTCACGGACCATCCGCAGGGCGGTAAAGGCGTTGATTTCATTCCAGAGGCCTTCGGTTTGCAGGTAGGTGATGCGGCGGAACGCGGTCCAGCCCCCGGTTTGACACCAGAGATGAATTCCGAGAATGTTTTCGGCATCGTCGAGCTTTCGCAGCACCGCTTCATCGTCGAATCCCGTAAACGCGGGGTATTCCCCGCAGCCCTCGTATTCACGTTTGGCCTGAAGTTCGACCAGTTTGGCGACTTTTGTGCGGAAAAAATGCCGGTTGAGCCGCAGGTGGCGGAAGAAATCGGATTCGCCGAATTTCATGGAGAGCACCAGGGCGGGGCTGTCGAGGTTCCTGAGCGTTTTTTCCAGGGTCCGGGGATTCCAGATCAGATCGCCAATCGGATAGGCGCCCACGGTCCAGGTGCGGAGGATGAAGCGTTTTTGGTGCTGCTCAAAAAGAGGGAGGATGTCCCGGAGGAGGCGGTTGGCCTGGGCGGGGGTTCTGATGACCAGTCGGCTGATGAAATCGCTGTGGACATCCTGCGCATCGCATTCCCCCAGACGGAAGAAAATGCCCTGAATTTCCTGGAAATCGTTAAAGACGAATTCACAGGCGCTGCGGAGAAACGCGGTAACTGCGGCGGGAGAGGTGCCGATTTGAGGGCGGGTGCCGCCGGCATAGAAAAGCAGATCGGTGTTGAGATAGATCGCGAGTCCGGCTTCGCAGGCGATATGAAACCATTCCCGGTAAGCCGCGCGGTAGGCGTGAAGTTTGTTTTGCAGGGCCTCGGGATAGCCGGGGTGAATGTAGAGGTGCGCCAGGTCGTCGAGGGCGATGGCGTTGGCGCCATCGGCGGCAATCCGTTCACAATAGCGTCTGAAAAGCGGGGTGATGCGGGCCTGCGCCTCCGGGCAGAGGGTTCCATTCCGCTCCAGAAGAGAAAAATCGATTTTGGACCAGTTGATCCGGTGACGGGTTGCGGTGGTGAGAAACGGGGCGATGGCATCGACAATGCGGAGAGAATCCGGGGGATTTTGCATTCCGCTTTCTCGGTGGTCCATGTTCAAAAAGCAAGGCGAAGCGGGTTAGAATTCTATGAGAGCGGTGGGAAATCTCCAGAAAAAGGCATGGAAATACTCGATAAGGGTTAGAAAACCATGATTTCAAAAGGTTTAGCTTGCCTTTTGGTCTGCTTCCTCTAATTCCTCCCGCTCGCATCGGGCCTGTTGCCCGAATCTGTCCGCACGTTGCAGGCAGTGTTTTAAACCCAAACCCCAAAAAAACTAGATGACTGACACACTAGAACTCGAAGCCCAGCAAATGACCCGCGGGCTGACTGCCGCACAGCTTGAAAAAATGTATGATGAGTCCCTGAAGGAATTCAACGAGGGCTCGATTATCGAAGGAATTATCCTCGCAATCCGTTCCAATGATGTGCTGGTGGATGTCGGATACAAATCCGAGGGAATTATTCCCAAACACGAATTTAAGAAACTGGAAGAACTCTCCGAAGGTGACAAAATTGAAGTGCTGCTTGAGCGTCTTGAAGACGACAACGGCATGGTGGTGCTGAGCAAACAGCGCGCCGAAACCCAGAAGAACTGGGACCGCATTCTGGAAACCTACAGTGAAGGCGACCTGATCGAAGGCGTAATTCACGGCCGCGTCAAGGGCGGTATGCTGGTGGATGTGGGCGTCGAAGCCTTCCTGCCCGGCTCACAGGTTGACCTGGTCCCGGTGAAGAATCCCGACGATTATATCGGTCAGGTGATTCAGTTCAAGATCATCAAAATCAACCTGGAACGCCGCAACATTGTCGTTTCCCGCCGTGAACTGCTCGAAGAACAGCGCCGCGAAATGAAAGCGCAGTTGCTGACGGAAATCAAGATTGGTCAGCAGCGCAAGGGTTATGTGAAAAACATCACCGACTTCGGCGCGTTCATCGACTTGAACGGGATGGACGGTCTGCTGCATATCACCGATATGAGCTGGGGCCGCATCAACCATCCTTCCGAAATGGTCAAAATCGGCGACGAGCTGGAAGTGACCATTCTGGATGTGGACTACGAGAAAGAGCGGGTTTCGCTCGGCCTCAAACAGCAGTCCGACAATCCATGGGAAGAAATCGGTGCCAAGTACCCCGTCGGCCACCGCATCCGCGGCAAAGTGGTCAATCTCATGCCATACGGTGCGTTTGTTGAACTGGAACCCGGCGTTGAAGGCCTGGTGCACGTTTCCGAACTCTCCTGGACCAAGCGCATTGCCCGCGCCTCCGATGTGCTGAACGTCGGCGACGAGGTGGACGCGATGGTGCTGGCCGTCAACAAGGACGACAAGAAAATTTCGCTGGGGATTCGGCAGACCGAAGAAAATCCCTGGGAAATCGTGGCCAACAAGTATCCGATCGGCTCCCGCATCGTGGGAACGGTTCGCAACTTCACCAATTACGGGGCCTTCCTCGAATTGGAAGAAGGCGTGGACGGCATGGTGCACGTTTCGGACATGTCCTGGACCCGCAAGGTCAATCATCCCTCCGAAGTGCTGGAAAAAGGCCAGAAGGTCGACGCGGTCGTCCTCGAAGTCGATGCCTCCAACCAGCGCATCAGCCTCGGCATGAAACAGGCCATGCCCGATCCCTGGTCCTCGGTGGCCTCCAAATACGCCATTGGCCAGCTGGTCGAGGGCAAAGTGGCCAAGTTGGCTCAGTTCGGCGCTTTTGTGGAACTCGAAGAAGGTATCGAAGGTCTGGTGCACATCAGCCAGATTTCCGATGAGCGGGTTGAAAAGGTCAAGGACGTCCTCAAAGTCGGCGATCAGGTGAAAGCCCGCATCGTGAAGATGGACGAAGTGGACCGCCGCATCGGCCTGAGCATCAAAGCCGCCGAGGTTTCCGATGACGAATTCCAGCTTGACGAAAGCATGCTCGAAGGTCTCCGTCCCGGTGAGGACATGGTTGATCTTGGCAGTGCCTTCGACGATGCCTTCAGCGGACTGGAAGGTCTGGAAGAATGGCATCCGGGCGACAAATAAGTCCGGCATCCGCCTGAAAAAAGCCCCGCTGATTGCGGGGCTTTTTTTGCCCATCCTTCTGGCGGCCCTGAACGGGGAGGGAGGCGTTAGGGGAACGCGAGTCGATAGAATCTCGCGCCGTCGGGAGGGGCCGGCAGTGGAAACTGATATTCATTTCCGCCCATATTCTCGGGTGTAATCTCTGGCAGGTCGAACCAGTCCTGTAAATCATCGCTGTATTGGAGAAGTGGCAGACTGTACGCTTCGGACACGGAGAGGGTGAACCCGCCGGGTGAGGTGGTGTCCGTCACCAATGGAGCGATGACTGGGTAAAACGGGACGGTATCCCAGAGATAATCGACTTTCACGTTTTGTCCTTCCTCGACTTGAACACTGACGCTCCAGTCGGGATGGTTAGGGCTCTGAAAATGAACCGTGTAGGTTCCATCTGCAAACACGGGAATGCCAAAGCCGCCGGAGGTGCTGGTGACGGCCATGAAGCGCTCGCCTTCAACGCTCACCTCCAGGCCGCCAAGGCCCTCGCCGGGGTCGTACTCGCCGTTCCCGTTCAAATCCCGCCATGCCACCCCGGTAATGAAAGGCGTGTTCATGGATTGGCTGGTGCCAAAGTTTTGTGTCACCAGCATGGGCCCCACGCTGCCATTCGTGCCTTCGATAATGCCGATGCCTATTTCCCGGAAGCTGTCGCTGTGGATGGAAAGTCGGTGCCCGGGAGGGTTTTGCATACCGCCAAGGTCCCCCTCGGCTCCTTCTCCCCAGTCGATGTTAAAGCCCGCATGGGCGTGCCAGTTGCTTTTCGCGTAGGCATACACGTTTTCGCCGGCGGTGGAATAGTCGTAATTTTGACGTGTTAACCGGGTGCCCATACTGTCACCGGGTTGATTGGGAGTAGGCGGATTGGCGGAGGAGGTGTGCCCCTGAAATACGTTGTTCAGCATGTCCTGAGAATGCAGACGGGCGGCGGCGATGAGTTTTGGGTTGAAAACCAGAGGCGGCACGGTTTCGGTCAGTTCGCCGAACTGCTCCACCAGCAGTACCTTGTTTACATCGAAAATATTCATGGCACTGACGACGTCCGGATCGTCAGTGTCCCGCAGGCGGATGGCCTCGGCGGAGGCGGAGGCTCGGGCCCGGTTGATGAACTCGAGGTTTTGTTGTTCCAACCCCGTGGGCTCCCCAATGCTGTAGGGCACGGGCTCAATGAGGTAGGTCTCACCGAATTGGATGTCGTCGATCAACCAGCCGAATTGTGTCTCGGTTTGATAGTAAAGACTCCCGCCGCTGAAGCGGTAGCGGAAGCGGATGCGAAGGGTTTCTCCTGCCCAGGCGGCCAGGTCGATTTCCTGACGGTGGAATGTGCTTTGTCCGGGTTGACCCAATCCCGGCTGACTCCACAGAAGGCTCCAACTTGCCCCGTCATTGATAGAGAACTGCACTTCCGCCACCTGGCTGGGTGTTGCCACCCCCAGTCGGCTTTCAAAAAACAGTTTGGAGTCAGGTCCCACCAGAAAAGAAGGGTTCAGGGTAATCGATTGGGTGGTGGTGGTGTTTGGGTGGACGAGGTGAAAAGCCCCGGTACCTTCGATCTGGGGGCCGGATTTCAGCACGTCATAGCCTGAAGAAACGGACAGGCTGACATGATCCAGGGTGTCCGCGCTCTCTTTCCACACCGTCAGCGCTTCGCTTTGCGGCAGTCCCATCGGTTCGGCGATGGGCTGGGTTGGTTCGGAGGTTAACGTCTGTAGGCTGATCACCTCAGCGGGTGAAAACGAGACGGAAGCAGGCGATGAGCCGGTAATCACCGGAGTTGCCGGAGGAGGCGCCAACTCCGCAGTTCCGGGGATCGAAAACAGAAACAAGAAAAATCCGGGGACAACACTGAATGGTTTCATCCCTTTATTCTACACGAAACCGATTGGTTTGTTTTCCTGAAATTCTCCTTTTTTGGTACGGACCTCCGGCCCTGTCTGTATTTTAACAGGTATTTAAAAGATGGACGGCTGTTGCCGTCCGATGTGCCAATACGGCGATTGGCGCTCGTGTGAGGTCAATCGAGGAGGACCCAGAGCTGTGCTCGGGAGTCGAGATCGAGGGCTTCGGGATCGGGGACGGTGTAGAGGTCGCCGGCGAGATCGCGGATGAGGATGCCGCTGCGGGGGAGGCGTTGGGGCCATTCGTCGAGTTCGGTTTGAAAACTGCGGGAGCCCTGTCGGGTGTCCACGCGCCAGCAGCGGTGTCTGTATTTTAACAGGTATTTTAAAGATACTCCAGATACTCCAGCGTGTCTGTAATCTAACAGGTATTTTAAAAATAGGATGCGGTCTTCTCCGCAGCAGTGTCTGTATTTTAACAGGTATTTTAAAGATAAGATGGACGGCTGTTGCAGTCCGATGTGCCAATACGGCGATTGGCGCTCTTGTGGGGGCAATCGAGGAGGACCCAGAGGCGGGCGCGGGATTCGGGGTCGAGGGCATCGGGATCGGGGACGGTGTAGAGATCGCCGGCGAGGTCACGGATGAGGATGCTGCCGCAGGGGTGTCGTATTTTAACAGGTATTTTAAAGATACGGCGATTGGCACTCCTGTGGGGTCAATCGAGGAG
>PXDP01000208.1 GCA_003565035.1 PVC group bacterium
TGAAACCTGCAACGCGCCGCCGGTGACCTCACCGCCGCCGGTCGCCCCCCACGCGGGGGCGCGGATTGAAACTAGGGTGTCATGAGGTGTCATTGCGGCAATCGAAGTCGCCCCCCACGCGGGGGCGCGGATTGAAACATTCTACCACCGGAGGTATCGCGCTCGGATACCCGTCGCCCCCCACGCGGGGGCGCGGATTGAAACCGCCAGAAATACCGTACACCTGGATACTGAAACCAGTCGCCCCCCACGCGGGGGCGCGGATTGAAACATTAATCAGGCTCATCATGTCCGCTTGATGTTCGGTCGCCCCCCACGCGGGGGCGCGGATTGAAACGCGGGTCTGGAAGTCGTCAATCAGCACAAAGTCAGGTCGCCCCCCACGCGGGGGCGCGGATTGAAACGATACCCAGTACATTCGCCAGTTAGCTGTGCCCCGTCGCCCCCCACGCGGGGGCGCGGATTGAAACCGGGAGCCGGGGCCGGCATCGTTATCGAAGTTGCGTCGCCCCCCACGCGGGGGCGCGGATTGAAACTCAGTCGATACGCACAACGGATGTAGGCCGCACGTCGCCCCCCACGCGGGGGCGCGGATTGAAACAGGGTGAGGGGGGCTTTAGGAAAAAACGGGTTTGGTCACCCCCCACGCGGGGGCGAGGATTACCATCGCTTGGTTTCGGACTGGATCACTCTGCATGACAACCTTACCCTCCCATTGTAACCACCTGTAATCACAGGTCCTCAAAATTCCATATTTGGAATGCATTCCATATATGGAATTTTGAGATGCAGGTATTCATAGGACGGTAGGGGCGGAATACACATCAAAACTGTTTCAGGACAGGAAACAAACGCTGACTGGGTTAGAATGTACGACAAAAATGTCAGATACCTCCTACAATTTTGAATGCGTCGTCTTTATCCCTGGGATTTTTTTTAAATTTTCCCTTGGCAAGACGATTGGAAAGGAACATGATTTCAAAATAAATGTATAACGAAACTCTAACCCGTTCTTTCTTAACATTCTTATACGAAATAGGATAAGAACGGTTCATGAGTACAAACGGCAACACGTCAATCAGCGGAGATGCAGGCATGAGGAGAAAAGCACATCGCGGACGGAAATTTTTAAAACAGCTTCCCACCCGGTTACGGATGTGCGGTCTAAACCCTCTGAATACACTGGATGAATCCATTGCCGCCCTGCGGTTTGTGGACCCTGGCTGTATACCCCCAACCTATATGATCAGTGATTTACAATGGGTGGGTTCTCTGCTGGGATTCCGGCAAAATAGCCGGGCCTACCTTAGGCATATGGCTCAGAAAGCCAGTTCGGTTGAAGGAAATGTGCTCGAATGCGGCAGCGGGCTTTCCTCTCTCCTGCTCGCGGTCACCGCCGGGCGGCGCGGGCATGAAGTCCATACCTTCGAACACGATCTGGAAACGCAACGCAAACTTCAGGGGCTGGTTGAGCGGTACGGCCTCCGCAACATCACTGTCCATCATACGCCAATCCGTTCTTACGGCGGGTTTGACTGGTATGATGTCCCCCACCCCAAACTCTGCCCGGATTTTCAATTGGTGATTTGTGACGGTCCTGCCCGCCACCTGACCGACAGCGGCCGCTATGGCCTTTTCCCGATGATGCGCGAACGGCTGGATCCCTATTGCCGCGTCATTATGGACGACAGTAACCGCAGCATTGACCGGCATGTCATCCGCCGCTGGCGCAAAGAGCACCAGATCGAGGTCCAGTCCTTTGGCCGCTTTCTGCAGTTTGCCGAAATCACCTGCATCTGATGAAAACCCAGGCGTACTGGCTGGGTATCGATCTCGGTGCCACCAAAATTCTTGCCGAAGTCTATGACAGTGACTGGAAATGCATCGGCACCAAAAAACGGAAAACCAAGGCGGACGAGGGGCAGAAAAAGGGGCTTGAACGGCTCATCCGCACTGCTGGGGATGCCATTGCCAACGCGGGCATCCCCCCGGAATCGCTTGCCGGCATCGGGATTGGTTGCCCCGGCCCGCTGAATCTGGATACCGGCACCCTGATCTCCAGCGCCAATCTCGGCTGGGAAAACGTGCCGCTGCAGAAACTTCTGGAAAAAACGTTTTCTGTTCCTGCCGCTGTCGCCAACGATGTGGATGTCGGGATCTTCGGGGAGGCGGTTGCGGGTGCCGGGCGGGACGGGCGGACCGTTCTCGGGGTCTTTCCCGGAACCGGGCTGGGCGGCGGCCTGGTGTACGAGGGAAAAATTTTCCGCGGCAAAACCGCCTCCTGTCTGGAAATCGGTCATATCAACGTCCTTCCCGACGGCCCCCGCTGCGGTTGCGGTCGCACCGGCTGTCTGGAGGCCGTGGCCAGCCGTCTGGCCATCGCCACCGCCGCCTCCGCCGCCGTGCTGCGCGGTCAGGCACCCTGGCTGAAGGCCAATGCGGGCTCTGATCCTGCCAACTACCGTTCCGGCACCCTGGCGGAGGCCATTCAAAACGGCGACACGGTGATCCGGCAACTGGTCGAAGATGCCTGTGATCATCTCGGCCGGGCCCTCGGCGGCCTGGTCAACCTCCTCGCGCCGGATGTGATTGTTCTTGGCGGCGGTCTTATCGAAGCCATGCCGGACCTGATCGTTCCCCGGGTCGCCGCAGCCATGGAACCCAATGTCATGCGGGCCTACGCGGGCAGTTACCGCGTCGCCGCCGCCAAACTTGGCGATCATGCCGCCAGCCTCGGCGCCGCCGCGCTGGCCCGTCAGCGGACCGAAGAAAGCAAACCCTCATGAGTGATTCTGTTGACCGAACCCCCACCCGCACCGTCGCCGTAATGGATATCGGCACTGCCGGCATCCGCATGGCGCTGGCGGATATCGATGCCAAAGGCGGGATCCATTTTCTTGAAAAGCTCACCCAGTCTGTCCGCCTCGGTCAGGATGTGTTCACCAAAGGACGCATCCGCCGTCACACGATTGAAGAATGTGTACGAATCCTGGAGAGCTTTCAGCAGATCATGCGCGAGTACCGGGTTGCCCCCGGGGATGTCCGTGCCGTGGCCAGTTCCGCCGTGCAGGAGGCCGCCAACCGCGATGCGCTCATCGACCGCGTCGCCATGGCCACCGGTATCGAAATCGAGGTCATCGACGATGCTGAAGCCACCCGGCTGACCTACCTCAGCGTGCTGCCGTTCCTCCGCAGCCGGGGCAAGCGGCCGCAAAACACCCTGCTGGCTGAAATCGGCGGCGGACGCACCGAACTCATCTCCCTGGCCGGTGAAAACATTGTGGATGCGCGTGTGTTCCGCCTCGGCTCTCTCCGGCTTCGCAACCTTCTTGACCAGCAGCGGACCCCCTTGACCCAAATCCGTGATGTGCTCGAACAGGAAGTCGCCAACGCCCTCCACCAGCTCGGTGGCGAGTTCAAACAGCGCACCCAGAACCTGGTGGTGCTCGGCGGCGATGCCCGCTTCGCCGCCATGCAGGTGAACCCGGAATGGGACCGCTCCGCTCCCCAGGCGGTCACCCTCAAAGACTGGAAACGAATTACCGACAGCTTTGTAAACATGACAGTTGAGGACGCGGTTGAAGCCCACACGCTCACCTTCTCCGAAGCGGAGACGCTGGCCCCGGCGCTGTACGCCACGCTCCGGCTCGCGGAGGAGATCGGCTGCAAAACCCTGCATGTGAGCGGCTTCACCATGCGCGACGGCCTGCTCCAGGAAATGACTCAACAGGAAGCATGGTCGCCGGGATACGTCACGCAGATGCTGGATTCCGCTTTGCAGCTTGGACGAAAATACGGTGTGGATGAACATCATGGCCGTGAAGTCTCCTCCCTGAGCCTGCAAATTTTCGACACCCTCACCGAAGAGCACCGCCTCAGCCCCCGCTTCCGGGTGCTGCTGGAAATCGCCGGATGGCTGCACGAGATTGGCACCTTTATTTCCGCAAACAGCCACCACAAACACTCCATGTACATTCTCGCGAACGAGACCATTTTCGGCCTGGGCCGGCGCGACAGCCGGATTGTCGCCAATGTCGCCCGCTACCACCGCCGCTCCCCGCCCAAGCCCACCCACCCCTACTATCAGGCTCTTCCCCGGCGCGACCGACTTGCCGTCCAGCAGCTTGCCTCCATTCTCCGTGTCGCAGATGCCCTGGCCCGCTCCCGCGGCCGCAGCATCCCCACGATTCTCTGCGAACGGAGAGAGGACACTTTTTTTATCCGCGTCCCCGGCGTCGAAAACCTCCACCTCGAAAACAGCGCCCTCCGCGTGAAAGGCCAAATGTTTGAAGAGGTCTTCGGTATGAATGTTATTTTGGTGAAAGGCTGATTTCATGAGTTCCTCCCGCAAAGCCCCCCGTCTGATCAACCGCGAAATTAGTTGGCTCGATTTCAATACCCGCGTTCTCGAAGAGGCCGGCGACGAAAGCGTTCCCTTGCTGGAACGCCTCAAATTCATTGCTATCACCGGCAATAATCTCGATGAGTTTTTCATGGTGCGCATGGGCTCGCTGCACCTGTTGCTTTCGGAAAAAAATCAGAAAAAAGACGCCGCCGGTCTCACCCCTGCCCGGCAGCTTGAACAGGCCACCGCCAAGGCCCGGGCTCTGGTCGAGGCTCAAACCCAGTGTTTCCGGGAAGAAATTGAACCCCGCCTTCAACTCGAAGGCATTGTCCGCATCACGCCGGAAACCGCCAACGCTGAACAGCGTCAGCAACTCTCCCGCTATTTTCAGGAGGAACTGGCCTCGGTGCTGACCCCGGCCGCAGTCGACCTCTCCGGTCCCAAGCCGCAGTACGCCAATCTTAAGCTCCACCTGCTCGTCCGTCTCAAAAGCGCCCCGCCCGCACCCGGCAAGCGCCCGCGTCCCCGCCTGGCCATTCTGCCCCTCATGGGGCAAATCGACCGCTTCATCTCCCTGCGCGTCGAACAGGGCTACGGCTACATGCTGGTGGAGGATGTGATTGCCATGCATATTCAATCCTTTTTTCCGGATGACGATGTGCTGGAGGTGCTTCCTTTCCGCATAACCCGCAATGCCGATATGGCCGTTTCCGAGGACGGAGCCCTCGACCTCGTCACTGAAATGAGTGCCATCCTTCACGAGCGCAAAGTCAGTGCCTGTGTGCGGATCGAATTCCCCGCCTCCGCCACCCGCATCGCCGAGCAGCAACTCGCACGCCTCTTCCAGACCGGCCCCGAAGCCCTTTACCGCGTGAACGGCCCCCTTGATCTCTCCGCCTACTTCGCCCTGGCCGGTCTCCCGGGATACGATCACCTCCGCGAACCGGACTGGAAACCGGTGCGCCCCCCGGATCTGGACCTCGCCAAACCGCTTTTTGAACAAATCGCCGCCAAACCCCGCCTGCTGCATCATCCGTACGAATCTTTCGACCCGGTAGTCGCCCTTGTCGAACAGGCCGCCGACGACCCGCAGGTCATTGCCATCAAACAGATTCTCTACCGCACCAGCAAAAAGAGTCCCATTGTCGCCGCCCTCATGCGCGCCGCCGGACACGGAAAAACCGTCACCGTCATCGTTGAACTCAAGGCCCGCTTCGATGAAGCCCGAAATATCGAGTGGGCCCGCGCCATGGAGGAGGCCGGTGTTCAGGTGATCTATGGGGTCAAAGGCTTTAAAACCCACGCCAAACTGCTGATTATTGTCCGGCGCGAGCCCGACGGCATCCGGCGCTACATGCATTTCGGCACCGGCAATTACAATGAAGGCACCGCCCGGCTTTACACCGATGTGTCGTTCCTCACCTGTGATCCCGATCTGGGTTCGGACGCCGGCCTCTTTTTCAACACCATTACCGGCTTCAGTCAGCCCCAGACCTTCCGCCGCATCGCCGCGGCCCCGCTCACCATTCGGGAAACGCTGGTGCAGCACATCGAAAGCGAGGTCGAACGCGCCCGCCAGGGCGAGCCCGCCCGCATCATCGCCAAGCTCAATTCACTGACCGATCCGGGCATGATCCGCGCCCTCTACAGCGCGTCCTGCGAGGGCGTGCAAATCGACCTCATCATTCGAGGAATCTGCTGTCTGCTCCCGGGCGTCAAAGGCCTCAGCGAAAATATCCGGGTCATCAGCATCATCGACCGCTTTCTGGAACACTCCCGCATCATCTGGTTCCGCCACGGCGGCGATCCCCGTGTCTTCATCTCCAGTGCCGACTGGATGACCCGGAACCTCGACAAGCGCGTGGAACTCATGACCCCCGTGGACGATCCTGCCCTTTGTGAAACCCTGGAAACTATTCTGCACACCGCCCTCAAAGACACCCACAAGGCCCGGGAACTCCGCAAAGACGCCCGATATCACCGACTGCGCCCTGTTCCCGGCGAGGTGCCCCTCCGCAGTCAGGAAAACCTCTACCATCACGCAGCCTCCGGCAGCCGCGGGGCCGCCCGGTCAAAACGCACAACCTTTGAACCCCACCGCCCCAGGAAACAGAAGAAAAAATAAACTTTGACGGGTCGGACCCGGGCGTACGGCTGATTTGTTGAATGAAAGAAAATCCTGTTTTTGGCA
>PXDP01000387.1 GCA_003565035.1 PVC group bacterium
CCTCTACCTCTTCCAATAACCCTCTGACCCCAAGGAACCCTATGAACGCACCGACCTACCACATCCTCCTCTGCAGCAGCTACCGGACCGCCGGAGAGCAGCAGGGCACCTGCTTCAAAAAAGGCGAAGGCCTGCTGCAGTATATCGAAGAAGAAACCATCAACCGCGGCATGGACGCGCTGGTGAGCAGCACCGGCTGCGTGAAAATGTGTGAAAAAGGCCCCGTCATGATCATCTATCCGCTGGGATGGTGGTACGGCGAAATCACCGAAGAAAAGGTCGATGAAATTCTCGACGGCCTGGAGGACGGCGAGCCCATCGAGGGTCTGCTCTTCGAGGTGCCGGAGCCGATTGGAGCCTGACCATGAGCGGCCGCGTTATCCACATCGTCGATTCCACGCTCCGGGACGGAGAGCAGACCCCCGGGATCTGCTTTCCGCGGGCCGCGAAAGTGCGGCTCGCTCTGGAGCTGGTCCGCATGGGCGTGACAGAAATTGAAGCCGGAATTCCGGCCATGGGTCCTGCCGCCTGTGAGGATATCCGCGCGGTGCTCGATCTCGGTCTTCCCGCACGCGTCACCGGCTGGTGCCGCGCCGATTTGCGCGATGTGGATGCCGCCTCCGCCTGCGGACTCAAATCGGTGCACATTGCATTTCCGCTCAGCGACCGTCAGCTCCGGGCCTTCGACAAGGATCTCCGCTGGTTGCGCACCTGTATCCGGACGGTGCTGCCCGTGGCCCGGGATCTTTTTGAGTTTGTGTCCGTCGGAGCCATGGATGCCTCGCGGGTCTCCTTCGACCGCCTGCTGTCTTTTGCTGAAGCGGTGCGCCCCCATCGGCCCGACCGCCTCCGTCTGGCCGATACCGTGGGCGTGTGGACGCCAATGGCGGTGCGGGAGGCCTTTGCCTGCCTGGGCCACGCCTTTCCGGAGCTATCACTCGGCTTCCACGGACACAACGATCTCGGCATGGCGACCGCCAACGCCTACAGTGCGGTCGAGGCCGGGGCGGACAGCGTGGATGTGACCGTCAACGGCCTCGGCGACCGCGCTGGTAATGTTCCGCTGGCCGCTTTTGTGATGGCCCTGGAGCACAGCCGCCGCTGGACGAGCCGGGTGCATCCGGATGGATTGCAGGACCTGTCCGAATACGTGGCCGAACTCTGTGGAACGCCCCTGCCGCCGGATATGCCGGTGGTGGGCGGTCGTGTCTTTGATCACGAAGCCGGTATCCACGTCCGCGGGCTGTTGCGCGACCGCCTCAGTTTCCAGCCCTATCTTCCCGAGCAGGTCGGCCGCGAGATCGAACGCCTGGTCGCCGGACCGCACAACGGGAATTCTGCACGAAATCACATGACGGCAACGGTATCCTCCTCATTCTGACGACAAGTATTCCAACAAATTAACCCCATGGTTTTCGATTACGATTACGAGTACGAGCACGATTACGATTAAGAAATTTTTCTACCCTCTGACCTCTACCCTCTGACCTCTACCCTCTGACCTGACCTCTGACCCCAACCCCTGGAGCCCCCCATGACCACCGCAACCCTCAGTCCCGTCCGGCGCAAACTCGCCAATCTGACCCTCGAAGAAAAAATCAACCACGTTCTCGACGAATGGAGCAAGCCCTTCATGCAGTCCGAGGGCGGGGACATCACCCTTGAGCGCGTCAGCGGCAAGATGGTGTATGTCCGCCTGCACGGTGTCTGCGCCGGCTGTGCGGCCGCCTCCATCACGCTCCGCCACATGGTGGAGGAGCCGATGCAGGCCTTTATCGATCCCGACATCCGCGTGCTCTCCATCTAACCCCAAGGACTCCATCATGATCGACACCTCACTCACCCGCGAATGGAAAGACTATTGGACCCAGGGCGAACAGTTCGCCCGCCTCAGCCATGCGCGGTCGCGCATGTTCACCAACGAAATCCGCTATAATCTCGCCGGCATGGCCATCGAAAAGTTTGTCATGGGCTTTCTCATGCGCCTCAACAAACTGCCCGAGGGTCACACCCTGGTGGACCTGATCGACGCGGTGGAGCGGCTTGCGGGGCTTCCCGCCATGCTCTGCGAAAACATCCGCGCCATGGACCGTTTTCAGCAGATTTGTGCCTTCGACACCTACACCCGCACCGTGCCCAACGACGAGGAGATGTGTGGCATCGAAGGCCTGGTGCTCTCCCTCCGCGATGCCCTCAACGCCCGCACGCTGGAGGCGGTCGCGTGAAGATCCGGGGGCTGCTCCTGCTGCTCCTGGCCCCGTGGCTGGAGGCAAGCGAAGTACGTCTCGCGGTGGCCTCCAACGCCGAGGCCGCCTTCGCGGCGCTTGCTGAACGCTTTGAAGCCGCGCACGATGTGCGGGTGATCCTTGTCAGCGGATCCACCGGACGTCATCATGCGCAGATTGTCAATGGCGCGCCCTTCGATCTTCTGTTTGCCGCCGATGCCGAAACCCCCGAACGTCTCCACGCTTCCGGTCATGCCACCGCCAGCGGGACCTATGCCTACGGGGTGCTGGTGCTGTGGAGTCCGCAGCCCGGACTTATCGACCGCGACGGCGAAATCCTGCGAACCAGAACCTTTCGACGTCTGGCCTACGCCAATCCCGCTGTGGCACCCTACGGCAAAGCCGCAGAGGAGGTGATGATCGCCATGGATCTTCTTGATGTGCTCCGGCCGCGGCTGGTGCGCGGGAGCAGCATTGGCCAGACCGCCCATTTTGTCAGCAGCGGCGCCGCAGATCTGGGGTTCATCGCCCTCTCGCAGATTCAGAAGCCCGAGGGCTCGGCGATTCCCGGATCGCTCTGGTTTCCTCCTGCGGGAAGCCACGCCCCGCTGGAACAGAAGTGGGCCTTGCTGAACGACACCCCGTCGGCCCGCGCCTTTTTGACATTTCTCACCACCCCCGAAGCCCGGAAACTTCTCGAAGGCTACGGGTACACCCTGCCGGAGTATGATGCGCCTGACCCAGGATGACTGGCAGGCGCTGGCGCTGACGCTGCGGCTCGCGGGAGTGGTCACCGGACTGCTCCTGCTTGTGTGCGCGCCCCTGGGCTGGTGGCTGGCGCGAACCCGCTGCCGATTGGCCGGCCCCCTGGAGGCGGTGCTGTCGCTGCCGATGGTGCTGCCGCCCACGGTGCTCGGCTACTACCTGCTGGTCCTCATGGCGCCGCAGGGAGGACTCGGACGTCTCTTTACCGCCGCCGGGGGGGCGCCACCCGCCTTCACCTTCACCGGACTGGTGATCGGATCGGTGATCTATTCGCTGCCCTTTGTTTTGCAGCCGGTTCGCAACAGTTTTGCGGCACTGGAATCCGAAGCCCTGGAGGCGGCCGCCTGTTTGCGGGCCGCGCCGCTGGACCGCTTTTTCACGGTGGCGGTGCCTATGGCCTTTCCCGGATTGCTGACAGCCGCCATTCTCGGCTTTGCCCACACGCTCGGTGAATTCGGCGTGGTGCTGATGCTCGGCGGCAGCATTCCCGGCGAAACGCGGGTAGTGTCCATTGCCCTCTATGACCACGTCGAAGCGATGAATTACGGCGCGGCCAACAGCCTCGCGCTGCGGCTGCTGGGGCTGTCGTTCCTGATGCTCCTGGCGGTCAACGCCCTCAAACCCCGACCCGGACGGAGGGGGGCATGAGCCTGGCCTTTTCCATGGACGTTCGAAAAGGTGATTTTCAACTTCGGGCTGAAGGTGATTGGCCGCTCGACGGCGTCACCGCGATCTTCGGTCCCTCCGGTTGCGGAAAATCGACGCTGCTCCGCGCCATTGCCGGTCTGGAGCGCAGTCCGGGAAATCATCTGCGGCTGAACCGGGAAATTTACCAGGACAGACGTCACTGGATTCCTCCACACCGCCGGGCGGTGGGGATGGTGTTTCAGCGGGCCGGCCTCTTTCCGCATCTCAGCGTGCGCGGGAACCTTGACTACGCCCGCCGCCGCCGGACGCCGGGCCGGGAAAGCGGCGTGGACCTCGGAGAACTGGGGGTCACCCCGCTGCTGTCGCGCAGGGTGGGGGAGCTGTCCGGCGGCGAGCGCCAGCGGATCGCCATGGCCCGGGCACTGCTTTCCGCTCCGGCACTGTTGCTGATGGATGAACCGCTGGCCGCGCTCGATGAACACGCCAAAACGGGATTCCTCAGTCTGCTCGAACAGTTCAGCCGCACCGCGCGGGTGCCCATTCTGCTCGTGACCCATTCGATCGAGGAAGTGGCCCGGCTGGCCGACCGCGTCGCGGTGATGCACGGCGGTATTTTGCAGCAACCGGTGTCCGTTGCCGAGGCTCTCGGCCATCCGCGGCACGGAATGGTGCCCCCGCACCAGGCTCGCGTCGTACTTGATGGCGTGGTCAGCGGCGGGGATGTATCGGACGGACTGGTGCGGATTCAGACGGCCGCGGGAGCGCTGCGGGTGCCGGGTGCGGCGGCGCAGGTGGGAACCCGCACCCGTCTGCGGATCCACGCCCGCGATGTTGCTATCGGCCTCGGCGACGTTCCCCTCGAAAGTGCCCTCAACCATTTGCCCGGAACGTTAACGTCCCTGAGCGACGCCGGACCGGGGTTGAATCTTCTGCAGATCCGCTGCGGAGAAGCCGAGATCCCCGCGCTCATCACCCTGCATTCTGTTCGACGCCTCGGTCTCCAGCCCGGGCAATCCGTCACCGCCAAATTCAAATCCGCCGCCATCTCCCCAACACCCCAACACCCAAAACCTCAAGGAAACTCCCAATGAACCCCGAAATCAACACCCTGCTCATGAAACAGGCCAACCACGAACGCTATGCCGCCACCTGTTACACCGCTATGGCGTATTGGTGCGAAGACCAGGAATACATGGGCTTTGCCGAATTCTTCCACACCCAGGCCAAGGAGGAGATCGAACACTCCGAAAAATTCTTCGCCCACCTCGTGGACCGCTGTGTCATGCCGGTGCTCGAAGCCACGCCCGCGCCCCGCTGCGATTACAAAAAGCTGAAAGAGCTTGCCGACATGGCCCTCGAACTCGAAATGGCCAACAGCAAAGGTATCCATAGCTGCTACGCCGCCGCTATCGCGCTCAAAGACTTCGCCTCCATGCCGCTGCTGCTCGAATTCATCAACGAACAGGTGGAAGAAGAGGCCTGGGCCAACAAAATGGTCGCCCTCCTCAGCCGCAGCGACTGCGCCGGTGCGCTCTACAGCCTCGACCGCCATATTGTCAAAGAGATGGCCTGACGCTGAGCGGTTTCCGACCATCGGAAAATTCAAAGACCGGTTTTCCGATGATCGGAAATTGCTGCCTCGTTCAAAAAAACATCAAAACAAGGGGCTTTACACCCGGAAGAGGGCGCCCATTTTTTTGCCCAGGATCAGACTGCTGCCGACGATGGTGACGGCGAGGAAAACCATGGCCCACACGCCGAGGGCACTGGCGATGTATTTGCCGGTGCCGATGAGCTGGAAGAGTTCGTAGATGGTTTTGGTGATGGGATAGAAATCTTCGCGCTGCGCGAGCATGAGGCTGTCGGAAACTTCCAACATGCTGAACGCGAAGGCGAGCAGGGCGCCGGCGATGAGGTTGGCGGTGATGAGGGGGAGGGTGACGCGGCGGAGGCTGACCATTGGCGGGGCTCCGAGATTCGCGGCGGCCTCTTCGAGGCCGGCACTGGTCTGTTGGAGGCCGGCGACGGCGGAGCGGACCATGTAGGGCAGGCGGCGGATGCCGTAGGCCATCACGAGAAACACGGTGGGATTGGTTCGGACGTCGAAAAGCCCCTGCAGGGTCGGGTTGTCGCGGAAGACTTCGTTGCTGAGGTAGCTGCTGAAAGCGAGATATCCGGTGGCCATGACGAGGCCGGGCACCGCCAGCGGCATCATCGCGAGGGCATCGAGCAGTCCGCGGACTTTGATGGTGGAGCGGACGACCACGAAGGCGATACCGATACCGAGAATGAGGTTGAAGATCACCGCGAGCAGCGAGAAGATGAGGCTGTTGCGGATACTGCGGACGGTCATGGAGTGTCCGAGGGCCTCGACATAGTTGTCGGTGGTGAAGGCATCCGGAAGAACCGTCTGATACCAGCCGCCGGGACTGGAGAAACTGGTCAGAATGACGCCGAGGTGCGGGAGCAGGGCGAGGGTGATCACAAACACAAAAGGCAGCAGGGCCAGCAGGCTTTTGGCTCCGGTCAGTTTGGTTTCTTTAAAGGTGGTGGCGGCTTTGCTCTGCATGGCATAGGCTTTGCCGCCGAAGAAGATTTTACTGAGGGCGTAGAGCGATACGCTCACGGTGAGCATGACCACCACGAGCGCGAAGGGGAAGGGATTGCCGCCGATTTCTTTGAGGGCATCGAAGACCTGCACGGAGGCGACCCGGGTGTAGTTCATGATCAGGGGAGTGCCAAGTTCGGTGAAGGACCAAATAAAGACGATGGTGCCGCCGGCGAAAATCCCGGGGGTCATGAGCGGCAGGGTGATGCGGCGGAATTTGGTGAATCCAGTGGCTCCGAGGTTTTCGGCGGCCTCGTCCATGGCGTGGTCAATGTTGGCCAGGGC
>PXDP01000071.1 GCA_003565035.1 PVC group bacterium
CCTCTGTGCAAATGACGGGATAAGGAAACGCTAAGTCCGCCGCAGCCTCCAGAACCGCCGGATTTTCGCAAACATACACCGCCTCCGCCACCGGCGTGCAGGGTTCCCGGAAATGACGCAGCAGCATGCGGTGAGGAATACGGGCCTCTGCAAGCTCTGTTGCCGCGCGGGCGGAAGCATGGCGGTCGCTGAAGGGCAGTCCGAGCGTCAAAACCGTACTGCTCACTTCATCGGAGGTGAGGCCCAACCGACACCACAATCCCCGGGTGTCCCCGGGCGGATGATTCGTATGCAGTGCCAGCAGGCGCGTGAGAGGACGGTCGCTGTCCAGCGCATGACTGTTTCCGAAGAGACGGGCTGCCGCGCGGGTTGGCAACTGATCGCCGGGCGAGACCTCCCGCAGCAGGAGATCCAGATCCGCCAGCAAACGGGTGCCGCTGTCCGGATCCTGATTCGCCAGGCGGCGCAATCCCTGCCAGAACAACTCCGGTTCGTCCGGAGGATGGGACCAGGACGCGCGCAGGTCCTCCCACGCCGTCTGACGTTCCCGCCGCAGGGCGGCACGGGGCTGAATCAGCCCCTCCACCGCCTCGGGAATCGCCCGCAAATCATCGCAAAGCCCCGCCGCCTGAAGGATCGCCAGCAGTTCATCGCGGGGAACACTCAGGCTTTTGCTTTTCGGGGATTGCAAACTGCGGCCCATCAGACTGTGCCCCGCCCGCAGCTCGGCCTCGGAAGGATTTTTCCGAACAAAACGGACCGGCAGCGGACGCTCCAGCTCCAGGGCCTTGCGAATCCGCTCCCGCAGCCAGTCCCAGGCGGGATCGCCAAACAGTTCGCGAAGGCGGGTGTCAGTGGTTTGCATCAAGAAAACAAATCCTCCTCAGCCTCAACGTCCACCGGCGCTTCCGGTCGGGCGGGTTCGGGGGTGACGGCACTTTCTTTGGCGTGGCCGTTCCAGATCCAGCGGCTGATGGCGACCACATCGGTGCCGTGCATCGCCGCGAGCTGACAGATCGCGAGGCCGCGGATGGAGGCGTAGCAGCCCCATTCCCGCTCGGAGGTCATGACAAAATCGAGATTAAAATGCTCCAGAAGGCCCATGCATTTGCCGCGCATGTCGGAGTCGATCCCCACGAAGGCCTCGTCGAGAAAGATCAGCCGCGGCGCATGAGGGAGATTGTGATAATGCGCGGCGGCGGCGGCGAACTGCGGGAAGGTGAGTGCCACCGCTTTTTCACCGCCGGAGCCGGTGCCGTGGGTGCGGCGGGTGAGTTTCTGCCAGGATCCGCCCTGATGACGCTCCACGCCGAAGCGGTGCCAGCGGCGGTAGTCCACCGCGCGGGCCAGGTGCTCGCGCCAGGTGCCGCCTTCGTTCTGTTCTTTTTCGCGGGTGATGCGCTCCTGCAAAAAATCCCCGAGCTGCCGCCGGTCCTCGGCAGTGAGCAGCGCCTTGGACCGCTGCAAGCGCCTGCGGGCCTCGCGGAAGCCCTCCGGCGCATCGGCGGCCGGTTCCCACACCAGCCGCAGTTTCAACCCGGTGCTCATCGGTCGGCTGGCCATTTCGGTGTTCATGTTGCTGATCAGCTCCTCGGCATTAAGGATCATGTGATGCAGCCGGTCGCCGATGTCATCGATCAGATACCGCTCGATAAACTCCTTTTCCCTGGCGTTAAGGATCGTCTGACGGTGCAGGGTTTCCTCCTGCAGAATCACATGCAACTCGCGCATCCCCCTGGCCCTGCCTTGGTATTCACAGAAAACCACATTCAGTCCGTGGCGGGGTTCGTTGACCGGATGAAGATTGCGGGCGGAGAGATCGCCGGTCAGCGTCTGAATCGCCTGATAGAGTTCCCGCTGCAGATTGTCCATCGCGTCGGGATCCTTGTAGGGTTCCGGCAGGCGTTTGACCAAGGCCCGGGTCCAGTCGGCCAGAGCGGACAGCGACAAGGTGCTCAACTCCTCCTCCGGCGCGGCTCCTTCGATTTCCAGAAGAATTCCGGTGGTGGCCATGTCCAGAAAGGATGTCCGCACCGCGTCCCGCGCCGCCGTGTCGCGCAGCAGGCTGTTTTCTTTCTGCTCCAGGTCCGCCTGTTTCTGAAACAGCACGCTTTGCGTTTGACGCTCCGCCCGGTCCAACAGACCGTGTTCGGATTTGGCGGTTTCCAGCTTCAGCTTGGTCTGCTCCAATTGCCGCTGCACTTCCTGAATACCCTTCCCCACCTGGCGTTCGAGGGTGTCCGCCTCGGTTTGCAGGCGCAGGGCGGTTTCCGAGGCCTGTTTGACGCGGGCTTCGGTGCGTTCCGCCTGCTCTGCCGCCAGGCGCGTTTCGGATTCCATGCGAAGTTGATCCGCCTTTGCCCGCTCCAGGGCCTCGGTGACCCGGAACCACGCCTGCAGGGCATCCTGGGCGGCATGGAGCGCGGCGTTCAAGTCCTCCAGCCGCTCGGCCCAGGCGCCAAGTCGTAAATCATGTGCGGACACCCGGAAAGCCTCGCGCTGTTTGGCGGCCTCCTCGCGGACGGCGAGCGCCTTTTGATCGCAAAGCACCCGCTCATTTTGCGCCAGTTCCGCCTCCTCGCGGGCCTTGCGGAGATCCCGGTCTGTTTCTTTGACCCGCGCCGGATCCGGGCAGGCGGCCAGTTCATCGTTCAGCCGTTTCCGGCGGTCCGCAAGCGCCGCCGCCTGTTCGGCCAGCCGGGACAAGGCCGCATCCAGTTCGCCCAGACGGACATCAATCGCCGCAATCCGCCGCTGCCGGGCCAGCGCACGGGCGGAGGCGCCCAGATATTCGGCGTGTTCTTTCAGGGCCCGCCCCGCGAGACCGCCCTGATGCCATTGCCCCTCCCCCGTTACCCAAATTCCCCCCGCCCCCGGTTCCGCGCCGATGCCCGCGAGCAGCGTGTGGACCAGAGCCGGTTCCACCGCGTCGGCAGCTTCATCAGGCTGCAGCAAGGTGGCCAGGGTGGAGACTTCGACGGGTTTCAGCGCATGCAAATCCAGCAGCACATCGCCTTGACTGTCCTCCAGGAGAGCACCGTCAGAACAAAGCCAGGCATCGAGCAGGCCGGCCGCTTCCATCGCCGCCTCCAGTCCGGCGCGGGCGGCATCATCCGTGCCCTCACGGAATTCCAACAAGCGCCAAAGCGGAGCCCCGGAACGCTCGGTGCGGGCGGAAGGATCCCGCAGACGCGGCGGCTCGGGTTCGGGATCCACGCCGCGAAGCAGGGCCTCGCGTTCGGCCCGCAGGGAAACACCTTCGGTTTCCAGGGCTTCGCGCTCCTGCCGCAGGACAGCCTCCCGGGCGGCGATCTTCTCGCGGGCGGCGGATTCGGCCGAAAGCTTCGCGCCCGCCAGCGGCGGCGGACCCTCCAGCGTTTCGCACCAAAGGCTCTGAGCCTGCTCCACCCCCTCGGCATCGGGAATCCCCAGCACCCGCAGAGACTGCAGCCAGTCGGTCAGCGCCTCCAGATGGGCCTCCACCGTGCGGGTGTGTTCGGTCAACGCACGCCCGGCCGCCTCCTCGGCCCGCTCCCACACTTCCCGCTGACGGGCGGCCGCTTCCTGGGCGCGGATTTCCCGTTGAATCGTCTGATCCAGCTCTTTTTGCAGCCTCCCCAGGGCGGCGGACGCCTCGCGCCGGTCCCGTATCCATTCCCGCAGCCGCGTCCCAAGCGTCTCCGCGTTGGCAGACGCTTCCCAGTCGCTCCACTCCCGGGGAGTGGTCAAATCCTTTCCGGCCGCTTTCGCGGTGTTCAACGCACGGAGAACCTCGACTTGGGTCCGCTCAAAGGACTGCCGAATCTGATCCAACTCCTTCTGCCGCTGCTCCAGCGTCTGGCGGGCCCGGCGCAAATCCTGTTCCGCCAGCTCCGCATTCTGCCGGGCTTTGCGGGCGTCCTCCCGGACGCGCGTGAGACGGGTGGCGTCCTGCAGTTCCGGACGGGACAGCAGCGTGTCGCGCTCGGTTTCCAGTGCGGTGATCAGGCTTGCGGCGGCCTGAAGCGCCTCCCGGGCCTGCGTATGCTCCGCCTCCGCCGCCGTCAGCGCCTCCTTCGCCTGATTTCGGGCGCGCAGCGCTTTTTCGTAGCCCGACTGACCCGACAAAAACCCTGCGGCGCCGTCCGCCACCTGCCGCTCCGCGTAGCGGGCGTACACCTGTAGAAAACGCGATACCGACTCCACCGCCCGCTGATCATTTTCCAGCGCCACCCGCTCCTCTTCAAGCTGACGAAACGACTCCGCCACCGCGTGAATCAGCGACTCCTCCAGCGGCGGCAGCGAGTACGACAGCGCGTCCGAAAGCCTGCCCTCATCCAACTGACGCGAGAGCTGCGGCTGGCGCAGTTGAATCAGCAGTTCGATCAGTGCCTCGTAGCGCTCTTCATCGAGCTGATACAGTGCCTCGTTCACCGCCCGGCGGTAGTCCCGCGCCGTGGTGAACAGTGTACCCTGTTCGCCCATCGCCTCCTGCAGTTGCTGACGTGTAAGCGGCACCTGACCGGGGGTTTCCAGAAACAGCGATTCGCCTACGCGCTGGCGGGTGACGAAATACCAGCGGGTCGGCGCACCCTTGCCCCTCGCCGCATGAAGCCCGCAGCCGATCGTGCAGTATTCCGTTGCCCCGTCCGGCGACACCCGACCGAATTCCAGCCAGGTGTATCCGGTGCGGTTATCGTACTTGTCGGTGAGCACGTTCCACTCCATGCGCTTCGCGGGATCCGCATCGGGTTCAACCCGGCGGGAGGAAATTTCGCCGTCCAGCAGAAACGGAAACTGAAGCGCAAGCACCCGCGATTTTCCGGTGCCGTTATTTCCCCGCAGCAGCAGCCGCCCCTTCTCAAACCAGAACTCCTCCCGGTCGTAGCGGTACAAATTCAGCAGCCCGCTGCGCAGCTGCTGCCAGCGTTCAAGTTCAGGGATGGGATAGTTGTTGTGCATCGTTTCAGATTAAGTCGGATTATAGACCATTAGCCCCAGCCGCTTCGCCATAGCCGCCTGTCTCCGATCCGATGTGACAAATTCGCGAAACCCCATCTCGACAGCACAGGCGATGTGCAAAGTATCCAAAGTTCTGCAACCCGTTTCCGCCGAATGGGCGGTAGCGTATTGAATACAACGCAGCCACCCCAATTCCCAATCCGGAACCAGATCATATAGCACTCCGGCTCTTCTGTCCTCCTCAACATCCGCCAGAGCCCTATTTGCCTGGTCGATTTGACTTTCTCCGCGAAACACTTTTAAATGGAATGCGGAAGCGAATTCCGCAAGATGAAATGCGTGAATCGGAATTGCTTTGCCATAGCCAGACACGAAACGTTGAACGTTGCGGGATTCAGGTTCCGGTGTGTACAATTTAATCAGAATTCCAGTGTCGTAGTACCGGGTCATCTTTCGCCCCGGCTTTCATCCAATATTGCATCGGATGACAGGCCCTGCCAAACATCCCCCCAGGTCTTTCGGGACCTCTTCTGGAAGTCCGGGAAGGAAATGACCTCGTCCAAAGCCGGCATCGTGACCTTGGCAACAACTTTTTTATGTCGGGTAATCCCCATTGTCTCACCCGGCTTAAGCTCCCGAAGCACTTTGGAAAGATTGTGTTGAGCCTGCATAATCGTAACGGATTTCATAGCGCATAATTTTAACGCATAAATTAGAGCGGTCAAGAACGGTTTGCGCGAAAATTTTGATCCATAAAAAGCCTGGCCGACCGGCAATGAAATAGTCAGCCGCAATCATGAACCGGCTTTCCGGGCATCGGAAAAGTGTCGCTTCGGTTTTCCGACCGTCGGAAAACGGAAGGAACCCTGGATTTAAACATGAATTGGGCCGGATGACGCTACGCGACAAAATCAGGCCGAACCGCCGCGAAAAGGAGAACGGTAGCACCAAAACGGCTTGGAGAAAAGAGGAGACCCCACGGATAGCCTTGCCGGACCACGGATGGAAGAAGGTGTCCCGCGATTGGCAGGGCCATCCCGCGAATGGGAAGAGGGATGTCCAACGGATGGCTTCGCCGGACAACGGATGGGAAGACCGGAGCGCCAATCGCCGTATTGGCTGGGGCGAGAGGGGGGGGATTTGCATTTCACGGCGAAGCCGCTCTGGAGTGCTGAAGCGTCGGGAGGAACGACTTTAGCACGCCTCGGCGTGCCAAAGCTTCAGCCTTGGGGCAAGGGCTGCCCTTTCTACACAAATACTACGAGATGAGGCCGAAGCCCTCACACCACGGACCAAGGCCGTTCATCTTAGACGTCCGCAAAACGTTCGCTAAAAAAATATGTGCTTCATCCTCCATATTGCTTCGAAATACAAAATTCCACGAGTCCAATGGGATGAGAAGGACAGGCACGTATGCATCGAAAATACCCACGGTAATCCCGACCATGTGCGATATCATTTTACTCTTCCCGAGGTTGCATATGTGGGATCGAGTTTAGGATGCGGCTGCGGATTTCGTTCTGTAACACTCCAGAACGGTGGCTGGCCA
>PXDP01000400.1 GCA_003565035.1 PVC group bacterium
GTGTGACAAGGAGATCCGGGTTCCGGTTGTCAAAACCGCAACGCTTGCGAAGCAGGCCTTTTCAGCGCGGCCGCCGGCCTCGGAAACTCTTTTGCACTCACGGATCACCAATGACTTGCACGATCTGCTTGAGGCCGGGAACTCGCTTTCCCGCAAGGTCCGGGATCAGGAGCAACAGCTTTCCCTCATCGGCGATGCGGTGGCCGTGGCACGGGAGCGGCTGCTCGTGTTTGAAAAACATTTTGAGCCCATGCACTTTAAAGGCAGTCCCTCCGAATCTGTGCAGATTCCGGGGAGCTGGACACCCGTGTCCAGACAGACCCTTTGGAAGCCTTTGACGCTCGGCTTTGGTATCCTCGCCTTTTCCCTGGCGCTGATCCTTGCTTTCACTGCGGCTTAATCGGTTTTTCTGCTTTATCCGCTCACCTTGTGAGGGTATATCTTTTCTTTTGCTCACGATCATTGGGAACATATTATGGAACATCTCTCTTCACTGACAGACTGGAACGAAGAAATCCTGCTTGGGGTTTTGCAGAGCGCGGCCGACTTCAAAGCGGAGCCCGAGGCCTTTGCCCGGGCGGCGGAGCGAAAAGTGCTGTTTATGATCTTCGAGAAGCCGAGTTTGCGCACCCGGGTCAGCTTTGAGACCGGCATTGTCCGGCTGGGCGGACACGCCATCAATTACGATGTGAACACCAGTCCGCTTGGCGCCGGAAAAGAAAGCCTTCCGGACACGATCAAAGTTGTCAGCCGCTATGCGGATCTGATTGTGGCCCGGCTGTTTAAACATTCGGATCTGGAGGAAATGATCGCCCACAGTGGCGTGCCGGTGATCAACGGACTGACGGACTACTCGCATCCCTGCCAGATCATGGCGGATTTGCTGACGATCCGGGAGCACCGCAGAGGGTTGAAAGGGCAGACACTGTGCTTCCTGGGAGACGGGTTTAACAATGTGACGCATTCTCTGCTCCACGGCTGTGCGATGACCGGAGTGAATATCCGGGTGGGCTGTCCGGCCGGAGAGGACTATGAGCCCCTGCCTTCGGTTTTGGCCGAGGCCCGGCGGCTTGCCGAAGCGCACGGTACGGAAGTGGTTGTGACCGATGATGCCAAGGCCGCCGCCGAGGGCGCAGATGTGGTTTATACCGACAGTTGGATGAGCTATCATATTGATCCCGGCGAACTGGACCGGCGGGTGAAAAAATTCATGCCCTATCAGGTGACCGAAGAGATCATGTCGGTGACCCGTCCTGATTCGATTTTCATGAACTGCCTTCCAGCCGCACGCGGCTACGAGCAGACGGCCGAAGTGATCGACGGTCCGCGTTCGGTGGTGTTCGATCAGGCGGAAAACCGCCTGCACGCGCAGAACGCGATTATGCTGCGCCTGCTGGAACAGGCCCGCCATGGCTGATACACCCTCCGGCGGGAGCGCGTCTGGTTCGCGGATTCTGGTCGTTAAACTCAGTGCACTGGGCGATTTGTTCCATGCTGTGCCCATTGTGCACGCCTTGAAATTGCATTTTGGCGGGGTGCTGGACTGGGTGACACAACCGGAATATGCGGAGCTGGTGGCTTGCCATGCTGATGTGAGCCGGGTGCTTTGCTACCCCCGGCGGGGCGGTCCAGGGGCATGGCGGGGCTTTGTCCGCGAACTGCGACGGGAGCGGTACGATTTGGTCTGCGATTTTCAAGGGCTTCTTAAAAGTGGACTGGTGGTGGGGCTGTCCAGAGGCCGCCGGAAGATTTCGGTCTGTGCACCCCGGGAGGGTGCGGGCTGGTTTGCCCATGAGGTGCCTGCCGCGCGGGCGGCCACGCCGCACGCTATGGATCGTCTGGCGGACACGCTGCGCCACCTGGGATTTGAATTGGGCCCGCCGGTTTACCCCCTGGTGTTTCCCGCAGCGACCCCTCTGCCGGGAGGGCGGCCCCGTCTGGGCATCGCGCCCCGCTCCCGCTGGCCCGCCAAGGACTGGCCGGCGGAGAAATTTGCCGCCGTCATCCGGAATCTGCGGGCAAGGGGACAACTCGATGTGATCCTGTTTGGCGGTCCTGGAGATGTCGAGGATGGAGAGGCGATTCAGGCGGCGGCGGGCGGAGAGGGCATTTGGAATCTCTGCGGGAAAAGTCCGCTGATTCATTTGGGAGCGCAGCTCAAAGAGGTGGATGTGCTGCTGTGCAATGATTCCGGGCCGATGCATTTCGCGGCGGCGGTGGGCACCCCGGTGGTGGCCTTGTTCGGGCCGACCGATCCGGCGTTGACCGGGCCGGTTGGCGAAGGGCATTGTGTTCTGCGACCTGCTCCCGGTCCGGAAGGCTATCCGGCCCACCGGTCTTATAAAGAGCCGGGAAACGCGTTCATCGCCCGCATCGGCGTGGAGGAGGTCACTGAGGCGGTATGGCGGTGTTTACAGAGTCCCCGGGTGCCGGACCCTGCACCAGAATCTCCTCGGTGAACAAATTTTGGCGTACGCGCACCTGAAGGCTTTCGGCCAGATCGGTGAGGGCCCGCATCCGTTCCGGGGGAAGCTTGCAGGTGACGACAATTTCCCGGATGCCTTGCTTTTCAAGGAGGGAGGGAAGGTCAGCAAAGGTTCCCAGAATTGGGTGGCCGTGAACTCTGCGGTGCCGCAGATCCGGATCGTCATCGATCAGTCCAACTAAATGATAGTATTTCCGGTGGTGCGAGTCGTCGTAGCTCTCGGCCCTGTTCAACAGTGTGTATCCGAATCCGGCACCGTAAATCAGCACCCGCTTCTGGATTTTTTCGCCGTGCCGCCTGCTTTGGCGCATGTGGAAATGCAGCAGGTCCTGAACCAGACGGGGGAAGGTGCGGAGTCCGACGATCGGGGGCAGGACCAGCAGCGCGTAGACCATGGTGAAGGCCAGCGTCTCCTGCAGTGTGTGGTGGGCGGGCAGAGGGGACATGCTGATGCCAATGATCACGCTGACGGTGGCGATGAGGTTAAAATAAAAGTAGTCGGTTGCGCGGGCTTTCGTCCACATGGGCTGATAAAAGTTGGCGGCCCAGAAGAGAATGACGGGCGCCGCAATCACCAATGGCGCGACTTCACGCATCAGGCGTCCAAAGGAAAGATGCAGGAAAAGTCCGGATCCGATGAGGTGGACGAGATAAAATCCA
Organism: PVC group bacterium; assembly: GCA_003565035.1. Taxonomy (GTDB): domain Bacteria; phylum Verrucomicrobiota; class Kiritimatiellia; order SS1-B-03-39; family UBA6053; genus PXAS01. Next base: position 3,146 of record PXDP01000400.1, read on the forward strand.
AAAAGGAGAATCCCGATATCCATGAAGGGCATCAGACTGGCAAAAAGTTTCCGGTAACCGGGCCTCCGGATGCCGTCCACAATCAGGCGGCCGCTGTCGGTCATTTCCAGACTGGCCAAATAGCGGATGAGCACGTAGGAGCTGATGAAAAACGTGGAGGTGAGAATCGCAATGCGGTAACTCTGCTCAAACAGAATGACCATACCGACACCAAAAACCGCAGCCTGGATCGTGTAAAGGATGATCGCGACTCGGCGCTGGGTCAGTCCGCTCCGCGCCAGGCGGTGATGGAGGTGGTCGTGGTCGCCCTGGCTGATACGAGCCCCCGGGGTGTAGGACTTCCGGAGGCTTCGCCGCCAAATGGCCAGGGCGGTGTCGATCATGGGCACCCCGAGGGTGAGCAGAGGGACAATCAGCATGACGGTGGCGGCGCTGCGGGCGGTGGATCCGAGGGTAATGGCGATAAGGAGGAAACCAATAAACATGCTTCCGGTATCCCCGAGAAACACTTTGGCGGGATGAAAGTTATAGCGGAGAAAGCCTACGCAGGCACCGGCCAGGGCAAAACAGGCCAGGGCCATTTCGGTGTTTCCCATGACAATGTTGAGGCTTCCGAGGCCGATGGCGGTGACGGTGGCCAAACCGGAGGCCAGCCCGTCCATGCCGTCGATCAGGTTGTAGGCGTTCATCCCCGCCAGAAACAAAAAAACGGTGGCGGAAAAATCCACCAGGGGATTCAGTTCGATGCCGGTCAGCCTTTCCACACGCAGCCCGAAGTACCAGGCCGCCGCCGAGGCCAGGAATTGTCCCAGAAGTTTGAGCAGAGGGCTGATTTCAAAGCGGTCGTCTACCAAGCCGAAACCGACAACAAAGATGCTGACCCACAATACCTGAAGAGACCATTGGTGGAATTCCGGGTTTTGACCGCAGGTGATCCCCAGAAAACACAGCATAAATATCCCGAGATGATAGGCGGTGAACACCGCCAGGCCGCCACTGCGCGGGGTGGGGTTCAGGTGCTGTCTCCTGCCGCCCGGGATGTCGACCAACCCGAGCCGACGCCCCAGCCGCATCGCCAGGGGGGTGAGCATCAACCCGAAGGCGGCTGCCAAAGCAAACGCCAGGAGTAAGGGATTGAGGGCTTGAAAGAGCATGGCGCTAATTTGACAGGAGCTGTAGAGGTTTACAATGCTAAAGAATTGCGTTTACAGAATTTGTCCGGGTTCGTAGGCGAGGGCTTCGGGGAAGCGCTGTCCCCAGGTCCGCACCTCATCGAGAAAGGCGTCGATTTGCAACTGGGCGGCTCCGGTCAGGGAGGCGGCGTCGGCAATGACCGCTTCGATGGTGCCGGTGTCGAGGCGCAGCCGGGCATCCTGCCCCAGCCGGGTGGCCAGATCGTTGGTCGAAATGTCACCCTTACGCAGATCGAGGACGGTGGCGACGGCGTGTTCTTTAATGGCCTCGTGAGCCTCCTCGCGTCCGGCTCCGGCCTGTACGGCCCGCATGAGCAGGGTGGTGGTGGCCAGAAAGGGAAAATAGTGCTGGTTTTCCCGGTCGATGACCGCCGGATACACATCAAACTGTTTCAGGATGGTCAGGAAGGTTTCGTAGAGGCCGTCCATGGCAAAGAACGCATCGGGAAGCATCACGCGGCGGACGACAGAGCAGGAGACATCCCCTTCGTTCCACTGGTCTCCGGCGAGACCTTCCGCCATGGTCAGATACCCCTTGAGAATAACATGAAATCCGTTCACCCGCTCACAGCTTCGACTGTTCATTTTATGGGGCATGGCAGAAGAACCGACCTGACCTTTGGCAAAGCCCTCGGACGCGGTCTCGTGTCCGGCCATAATCCGCAGGGTTTTGGCGAAACTGCCCGGACCGGAGGCGGCCTGGACCAGGGCGCTGACGACATCAAAATCAAGACTGCGGGGATAGACCTGCCCGACATTTTTCAGGCACTGACCGCATCCGAGGTGGGTCAGAATCCGTTGTTCCAATTCAAGCACTTTATGCACATCTCCGCCGAACAGTGTTAGTTGGTCCAACTGGGTGCCGACGGCGCCTTTCAGACCGCGGACCGGATAGCGTTCCTTCAGATGGTCGAGTCGCTCCAGCGCGATGAGGAGTTCCTGACCGAACATGGCGATGCGTTTGCCCAGGGTGCTGGGCTGGGCGGCAACGTTGTGTGTACGGGCGGTCATCACCTGATCACGGGTGCGCTCCGCCAGTTCGGCCATGCGGTGGAGGACGGTAACGGTTTTGCTGCGAATCAATTCGAGGGATTTGAGGACCTGGAGCTGTTCCACATTTTCGGTGAGATCCCGGCTGGTCATGCCTTTGTGAATGTGTTCACACCCGGCCAGAGCGCAGAAAGACTCGATCCGGGCTTTCACATCGTGCCGGGTGACCGCCTCGCGGCGGCGGATGTCCTCAAGATCGATTTGATCGATCACCGCCTCATAGGCCTCCACCGTTCCTTCCGGAACCGGCAGGCCAAGGTCCCGCTGTCCTTTGAGCACGGCGATCCAGAATTCGCGTTCAAGGCGGACTTTTCCGGTGGCGGACCAGATGTCGGTCAGGGCGGGGGAGGCGTAGCGTTCGGCGAGGACGTTGGGGATGAAATCAGTCATAAAGAAGAAGGGGGGCTGAGGTGAAAGCGGATGGGCAAAAAGTCGTTCAGGGTCAGGCTTTGCTGAATCCCTTCCGGTGTGGCGAGATAAATAGGGAATTCGCCGGGAACAAATTCGGAGAGGACCTGCAGGCACATGCCGCAGGGGGGGGCGGGGCTTTGGGTGACAAGGACGAGATGGTCAAATGCGACTGCGGGACCTTTTTCGGCGACTGCCCGGCAGAGCGCGGTCCGTTCCGCACAGATCGTGGCGCCATAGCTGGCGTTTTCCACGTTGCAGCCGGAAATGCACTCCTCGCTGTTTTTCAGGCCCAGGGCGGCACCGACCCGGTAGTTTGAATAGGGGGCGTAGGCATTTTCCCTGGCACGGCAGGCGGCCAGAAAGGTTGTGTTCACGGAGGATGTCATATCTCCGTTCTTATAGGCTTTTGGCGGGCGGGGTTAAAGGAAAAACGCAAAAATAGGGGTGTCCAGGGAGCATCTCGAAGTTGCTGAATGGGTGTTTTTTAAAAGGCTTTCGGATTTTTTAGCATCCGTTGTCCGGCGTAGCCACCCGTTGGTCATTTTTGATTATTGTTAGGGTCAGACTTCCTGATCTAGGCGGAAATTGAGATGGCACATTTGCGGGTTGGTCATGAAAGGGTGTATAGGATTTTCATTCCGGTTTCTGGGTGGTGGAAGTTTTGCTGATTGAGCGTTTCCA
>PXDP01000413.1 GCA_003565035.1 PVC group bacterium
CTCCCAGGAAGGTCTGGTCGCGCTTGGCGGCCCGGATCGCATTGATGGCCGGCTGAATGTCTCCGTGGGTGTCGTTTTTGAAGCCCAGCGGCATGGAGAGTCCGGACGCCATCTGGCGGTGGGTCTGCGATTCGGTGGTGCGGGCGCCGATGGCCGACCAGCTTACCAGATCCGCAATGTACTGCGGGGTGATGGGATCCAGCAGTTCGGTGGCGGTGGGCAGGCCAAGATCGAGAATATCCCGCAAAATGTGACGCGCCAGGCGGAGACCTTCGGGAATATCGTGGGAGCCGTCCAGATGCGGATCCATGATCAGTCCTTTCCACCCCACGGTGGTGCGGGGTTTTTCGAAATAGACACGCATGACAATCAGAACCCGCTCCTGAACCTCATCGGCCAGTTTGGCCAGCTTTTGGGCGTATTCATGACAGGCCTTGGGGTCGTGAATCGAGCAGGGGCCGACAATGAGCAGCCAGCGCGGATCGGTGCCGAAGATAATGTTGTGGATCTCATCCCGGCTTTTGGCCACAAAATCGGCCTGGGAATCGGAGCGGCTGACCTGGCTGCACAGTTCTTCGGGGGTGGGCAGCGGCTCGGTCCGGACCACATGCAGGTCGGTCACTTGACGGGAGGGAGGGGAATCGATCACAAAGGTTACCTGGAGTGCCCGCCGCCGACGGGAGTGAAAAGTTGACGCAATGAGGTCCGGCGGCGGGACGGGGTATTGGGGCGGCGCGGTGTTGGGGGTTCTCATGAACAACCGAACAACATCAGCCCATTCCCCCGGGCCTCAAAAAAAGATGGTCGGGGCGACAGGATTCGAACCTGCGACTTCTTGCACCCGAAGCAAGCGCTCTACCAGGCTGAGCCACGCCCCGACCGATGGGGGTGTGTTTATACCTTTCGGCGTGAATTCTGCAAGATGAATTTTCGGTTAATCCGTGTTGGTCGTTTCTGAAATGAAAAGACCGCCGGGCGAACCGGCGGTCTGTATGGAGTTTGAATCCGGGACTGGATCAGGGCAGCCAGCGCTGGATGACCTCGGGATGATCGTTCATCCACTGACGGGCCACGTTTTCGGCATCGCCGCCGGCATCCTCGACTTTGACCATGAGGTCGCCGAGTTCATCGGTGGTGAGGCTGAAGGCGCGGAGGAAGGCTGCCAGTTCGGGCTTTTCTTCTTCCAGGCCGAGTCGGCCGAGAATATGAATGTTTTCCGGCTCCCAGACGACTTTGTCTTCGTCCTGCTCGAGGAATTTGAGGTCGTAACGGCCGAATTTCCAGTGGGGGTCCCATCCGGTGACGACGATCCACTCTTCGCGGCTGATCGCCTCCTGAAGGGCGGCGGTCATGGCGGGTCCGCTGGACGCGACGAGTTCGAGATCCAGGTCATAGCGTTCGATGACCTGTGCGGCGGTGCTCATAATCCCGGCACCGGCGTCGATGCCGACAATGCGGCCTTCGATTTTATCGGCGTGATCGGCCAGTTCGGCGATCCGGTCGATGGTGACATATGCGGGAACGACGAGGCCGCTCTGGGTGTTCTCATACACATGGCCGAGATCAATAAGGTTGTCGCCGAAGCGTTCCATGTAATCGGCGTGGAGCACGGGAAGCCAGGTTTCCATGAAGGCGTCGAATTCGCCCTGGGCGACCGAGACGTAGGCGGGGCCCACATCGGCGGAGGTGATGTTGACCTCGTAGCCGAGTTTTTCTTCGAGCACGACTTTGGCCAGGTTGGTGTAGGCAATGCCTTCGGCCCAGTTCACGTACACGAGGTTCGCGGTTTTTTCGGTGTCGCCTGCCGGTTTGGAGCAGGCGGAGAGGAGGAGAGCTGCAAGCAGCGCGGCTCCGAATCGGTAAAGATTTTTCATGAGGGTGTCTCCTGTTAAGGGTTACGGGTTTTGGTTTTCCGGCCGAAGGTCTGGGTGACCCGGTCGAGATAGATTGCGAGAATAACGATGCTCAGGCCGCCTTCGAAGCCGACATCAATGCGGGCCTGGGTGAGGCCGCGGTTGACGACTTCGCCGAGTCCGCCGGCTCCGATGAGGCCGGCAATGACGACCATGGACAGGGCCAGCATAATGGTCTGGTTCACCCCGGCCATAATCGTGGGCGCGGCCACCGGGATCTCCGCTTTGAAGAGCATCTGCCCGGGGGTGGACCCGAACGCGGTGGCGGCATCCCGGATATCTTCGGGCACCTGACGGATTCCGAGATTGGTGAGACGCACCGCCGGGGGCAGGGCAAAGATGAGGGTCGCGAAAATTCCGGATACCGCGCCGAGACTGAAGAGCATGACCATGGGGATCAGGTACACAAACGCGGGCAGGGTCTGCATGAAGTCCAGCAGCGGCCGCATGATTTTTTCGGCGATGCTGCTCTTGGCCATAAGAATGCCGAGAGGAACTCCGAGGACCAGGGCGATCAGCACGGCCGAGAGCACCATGGCCAGGGTGGACATGGTGGGTTCCCATAGTGTCATGTTATAAATCAACGCCATGCCGAAAAATGCAAAGGCTGCCAGGCCTTTGCCGGCGCAGCGCCAGGCGATGGCGGCAAAAATTGCGGCCATGATCAGGGGATGCGGAAAGGTGAGCACATCGGTGAACAGGTCCAACATGCCGTTGATGCTGTTGCGGATGGCCCGCAGCGAGGTGTGGAAATTCCGCTGAATGAAGAGGACGATTTGTTCGAAAATTTCGCCAAGTCTGAAGTCAATCATGCGGAGACCTCCCCGTGTTCGGTTTTCAGTTCGTGATACCCGTCGGTTTCGGTGAAGGGGGTGGGCTCCCGTTCGGATTCGGTCAGTTCGGTGACTTCGCGGAGAACGGTGGCCCGGTCGAGCATTCCGAGCAGATGGCCGTCGGGATCCTGGACCACAAGCGGGTATTTAGCCTGCAGGGCGGTGAGAAAGAGGTCCGAGATGGGTGTGTCCGGTGCGGTTATAAACAGATCGGTGATCAAATGCGGATACACGTCCTGAATTTTGTCTTTTTCGAGTTTCAGGGCGGTGTCGATGGTGAGGAGGCCGCAGAATTTGCGATCCTGGTTGACCACAAAAACGGAGCTGGAGCCGATGCGTTCCATTTCGCGGGCGGCGACCCGGGGGCCGTCGACGGGGTAGGTGATGGACGCGGCTTTCCGCATGATGTTGGCTGCGGTGATCACCCGGGTGCGGTCCACATTGCGGACAAACGCGCGCACGTAGTCATCGGCCGGCTGGGTGAGAATGTCTTCGGGGGTGCCGATTTGCACGACTTTTCCATCTTTCATGATCACGATACGGTCGCCGAGTTTCAGTGCCTCGTCGAGATCGTGGGTGATGAAGACGATGGTTTTGTGCATGCGGGCCTGCAGTTCGAGGAGTTCGTCCTGCATCTGGGTGCGGATCAGCGGGTCGAGAGCGCTGAAGGCTTCGTCCATGAGCAGCACTTCCGGATCGTTGGCCAGGGCGCGGGCGAGGCCGACGCGCTGCTGCATGCCGCCGCTGAGTTCGGAGGGATAACTGTCCTCATAGCCGGCCAGGCCGACCAGCTTGAGGGCCTCGCGGGCTTTTTCGCTGCGGGTATCCGAAGGCATGCCGCTGACTTCGAGGCCGTACTCGGTGTTTTTGAGAACGGTGCGGTGGGGAAGCAGGCCAAAATGCTGGAAGACCATGGAGAGCCGGTTGCGCCGGGCGTCCAGGAGATGTTTTTTATCCATCTTCATGAGGTCGTCGCCCTGAAGCAGGACTTCCCCGCGGGTGGGGTCGATGAGGCGGTTCAGGCAGCGGATTACTGTGGATTTTCCGCTTCCGGAGAGACCCATCACCACAAAGACTTCACCTTTTTCGATCGAAAACGAGGCGTTGTTGATGCCGACGGTGCATCCGGTTTTTTCAAGGATGGCCTCCTTGCTTTCCCCCTGCTCCAGCAGGGGGAAAACACGTTCAGGCCGGTGGCCGAAGATTTTGTAGAGGTTCTTCACCTCCAGGATCGGTTGTGTCATGTGATCCCTTCGATTAGAAGTAGTACCCGAAGTTGATGTTGAAACGGCCATTCCAGGAGTCGTTGCCGTTAACACCAAAATCGCCGACGCCGGTGATGTCGCTGTAGTCGTCGCCTTCGTTCCCGACAAAATAATTGCCGTTGGAATAGGCGTAATCCACGTAGATGTACCAGCCGCCGCGGGCGATGGCGACGCCGGTGACGTTGAGGGCGGAGTCGTTGAAGGACATGCCGTCGATGGAGCCGTCTTTGCGGATGACGCTGAAGTCATTGTAGAAGGTGAGGCTGTCGATCCAGTCAATGTCCGGGATGATCGTGTAGGAGACGGCGGCGGAGTAGATATCGCCTTTGGAGGCCACCGGCCAGGCGAAGTCGTAGGCGCCCATCATGATGAGGTCGTTGGGGGCGGCAATGTCGCGGTCCCCGGCCAGGGAAACCCGGGCATTCTCATTGTAATCGGGGTTATAGTCGTAGCGGGTGTACTGCAGTTTCACGTTGGCGGCGCCAAGGGTGGTGTTGCTGTGCACGGAGAAGGCATACGCGTCGGTGTTGTCGGCGCGGTCATCGCGGGCATCCAGGCGGCCCCACTGGGCGGAGGCACCGAGATCGGTGTTATGCTCTTCGAGATGGTAAATCCCGCGGAGGTTGATCTGACCGCGTTCGCGGTAGGGTCCGGGAAAGCCGCCGGAGTCTTCATCGACCACGTCGTAGGAATAGCGCGCGCTGCGTGAGGAGGCTCCCTGGCCTTCGGGCGTGGGCATGAAGTACGCGGCCACATCCAGGGTCATGTTATCAAAGCGGTGGGTGTATTTAATCCCGGTGTCCATGTCGTCGGAAAGACCGACATAGTAGTGCTGATCAAAAAACCAGCTGTTGGCGGGGCCATAAGGTCCGACACCAAAGGGCACCCGGTTGATGCCGACCTGTAGTTCACTCTGCTCGGAGAGCGCATATCCGACGTAGGCGGTGTGAATGAAATTGTAGCCGGTGTACCAGCGGTATTCACCGACCGCGGAGAAGGCGTCTTTTTCGTAGTTCAGGTTGATGCGGAAGGTGTCGAGTTCGAAGTCGCCGCCGTTGCCGCCGCGCTGCGGGGCGCCGGAATCGTCTTTGACATAGTCACCAAGCACATAGTTGGCGCGGATGGCACCGCCGACGGTCAAATCGCCGATTTGAATTTTTTCCTGTGCGGAAGCGGAATAGGTGCTCAGGGCGGCGCCCAGAATGAACAGGCGAAGGCCTGAAATGCAGTTACGATGCAGGGTATGCATAGTTGTCTCCTCTCTTTGGATGAATACGGAGTCCTCAACGCGATCACACAGTGGGATCAAGCGAAGGACATTCGGGGATTGCCTTTTGTGCCGGGAGGAATACCCCGGCGTCAGAATGTAAAGGGACCGTTTCGGCCGCTTGAAGGCGATCAGACCCTTGCACAGGATAGAGGAGGATGCAACAAATATCCCTGTTTATTTTGAACGGGCTGAGTTTTTTTGTTGTCCTCAGCTACTATGTCAATTCTTAATTTTATTGTGGAGAGAGGACTTCACGGATGCGGATGTCATGCGGTTCCTGCGGAAGGGCGGGAAGGATCTGGCGGTCAAAGGCGATGCCGAGGGTGTGGGCATCGGTGCCCAGCAGCAGGCGGTCGTAGATGCCGCGTCCGCGGCCGAGTCGGAGTCCGTCCGGCGTGAAGGCGCGGCCGGGAACGAGGATCACATCGAGGTCGGCGGCGGGAACGGGTTTTCCGATGATCGGAAGATGCACTCCGTGATTTTCCGATGATCGGAAACGGAGGTCGGTGACTTCGCGGAACTGCCAGAGGCCGTTTTCTTCGACGGGGACGGCGAGGGGGAGCGTCAGGGTGTGATAGAAGGGCATCAGATCGGGTTCGTCGGGCAGGGGGATGAAGATGCCGATGCGTTGGGCGGTCTGGATGGCGGGGTGTTCGGCGAGGCGGCGGCAGAGGGTGGCGGACTGGGCCCGGTGCTCTTCGGCGGGGAGTTCCGCGAGGCGGGCGCGGAGGTCGCGGCGGAGGGTCTGCTTGTCGGTCATGAAGCGGGCGGGGGGCGTTTGGGGTGTTTGCGGAGGGAGTCCCAGAAGGCGAGGCGTTTGTCGAGGGTGGCTTCGTAGCCCTGCTGGGTGGGGGTGTAGTAGCGTTTGTCGGTGGGGGCGTATTCCTGGTCGGCAAAGTGGTGTTCGCAGTCGTGGGCGTACTGGTAGCCGGTGTGGCCGAGTTCTTTGGCGCCTTTGTAATGGGCATCGCGGAGATGGCGGGGCACGGGGAGAACTTTGCCGGAGCTGACGTCGCTCATGGCTTCGCCGATGGCGAGGGTGGCGGCGTTGCTTTTGGGGGCGCAGGCGAGATAGGTGGTGGCCTGGGAGAGGGTGAGCTTGGCTTCGGGCATGCCGATGAATTCGACGGCCTGCACGGCGGCGACGGCGATGGAGAGGCCGCGCGGGTCGGCGTTGCCGATGTCCTCGCTGGCGAG
>PXDP01000363.1 GCA_003565035.1 PVC group bacterium
CGCCCCCGCCTTTGACCCCGCCGCCCTCGAATCCCCCATCCTCGCCACCCTTCCCGCCACCCCCGAACGCCCCGCCGTCTGCTACCGTGCCCAGGGCGACCGCTACCTCCTCGTCGAATACGGCCCCATCGTCCTCGACCTCGATCTCCGCCTCCGCGCCCACGGACTCATGCAGTGGATTCAGGACCAGGGCCTCCCCGGGATTCGCGAACTCACCCCCGGCATCCGCTCCCTGCAAATTCACTACCACGCCGCCGAGCTTCCCCGTCAAACCCTCCTCGATCTCCTCCAAACCGCCGAAGATGCCCTCGGCGACACCCTCGACGTCGAAGTCACCTCCCGCGTCGTCCACCTCCCCCTCTCCTGGGACGACCCCGCCACCCGCCTCGCCATCGAAAAATACACCCAGTCCGTCCGTCCCGACGCCCCCTGGTGTCCCAGCAATATCGAATTCATCCGCCGTATCAACGGACTCGACAGCATCGAAGACGTCAAACGCATCGTCTTCGACGCCCGCTACCTCGTTCTCGGTCTCGGCGACGTCTACCTCGGTGCCCCCGTGGCCACCCCCCTCGATCCGCGCCACCGCCTCGTCACCACCAAATACAACCCCGCCCGCACCTGGACCGCCGAAAACTCCGTCGGCATCGGCGGTGCCTACATGTGCATCTACGGCATGGAGGGACCCGGCGGCTACCAGTTCGTCGGCCGCACCCTCCAAGTCTGGAACACCTTCCGGCAAACCGCCGACTTCAAAGACGGGAAACCCTGGCTGCTCCGCTTCTTCGACCAGATCCGCTTCTATCCCGTCAGCGCCGACGAACTCCTGCAGCTCCGCAAAGACTTCCTCCTCGGCCGCCACACCCTCCGCACCGAAACCGAAACCTTCCGCCTCCGCGACTACCACCGCTTCCTCGACGACAACGCCGCCGAAATCGAAAGCTTCCGCGCCACCCAGCGTCAGGCCTTCAATGAAGAACGCGAACGCTGGAAACTCCTGCCGCCCCCGCCCGAAACCGACAACCCCGCCGGTCCAGCCCCCACCGACGAAGACATCCCCGAAGGCTCCGAAGCCCTCCGCTCCCCCCTCAGCGGCAGCCTCTGGAAATGGACCGTCCAGCCCGGCGACACCGTCCGCGCAGGCGACACCCTCGCCATCGTCGAAGCCATGAAAATGGAAACCAACGTCCCCGCCCCCTGCGACGGCACCGTCACCGACCTCCGCCTCCAGCCCGGCAAACCCGTCACCGCCGGACAGCTCCTCGCCCTGGTGCGGGAAGCTTGAGCCTCTGTTATAAAGGAAGAAGTTCCAACGGATAGCTGCGCCGGACAACGGAGGATGAAGACGGGAGTGGGACTGAAAAAAAACTAGCACTCGTCTTCAACAATTCGCGGCCAGCACCCCCGCAGAGACCCGTAATGCGGTTGCAGATCCGAAAGCGTTTCAGCGGTCGGGGTTTGTGGCACGCCGTTTTTATCCAGGAAAAAACAGCCATAGGGCGCATCCAGATCGATGAGCAAATCAAACAATTCTTTGGCATCCTGTATCGCCTCAAGCCAAATTTTTTTGAGTTTAAAAGGATCAGCAGGTTGTGCGAATTTCAAGCTTTCATAATCCAAGGCATTGTAATGATGGGTTCGCATTAATGCGGAGCACATAAAATCCGGGCTTAATCCCGGATCTTTACCCGCCGCAGCCCAAATCAAGGATCCAAGGCTCAAGTGATTTCCATGCAGATGGATCAAATCAATATAGTCACGAATGTAAGCTCTTCCCACCCCAGCCAAAGCTTTATTCGTTGCCGCATCCCAGAAGTTCAGACGAAACCCCATGAAATCATCAGATTCAACCGGGAAAAACCGGAAGGCTGAATCATGCACCCATTCCATTTTGGTGGAGTCAGTTCCTTTAGAAACATTTGCTCTGTGAAAACTCGGGCGGCTGAACACCACGTTCACATGAAACCCATTTTGCTCCAGAGTGTGTTGATCATGCTCAACGCTTTTCTGGAGGGAAAGTTCGTTATCATGGAAAATATCAATGTCCTCAGACGTTCGGGGTGAATTCGGTTCTTGGTTTAATACCGTCGCCCCGCCAATAAAACTTTCAGGGTTTCTGTTAGCCGAGAGAAGCCGCAATACTTCCGATTCAAAGGGTCCAATCGGCATTTTATACCTCCAGCCCTGCATGAAGTTTCTTCAAGCGTTTCGCAATGGCATACGTTTTGGCGTTCCCTTCAGACCGCAAGGTCTGGATGACGAGCGGAACCTGATTCTCATCGATACGCCAATCAGGATTAAAACTCCAAAAACATTGGCTTTTATAGTCCCGAAACGCCCGCCGCGCTTCACGCACGGCCACCATACGCCGAGCCTGGGCAGGATCGAGCGTGCGGCGGCTTTTCCGGCCGCCTTTGGCGCCAATTTCCCGCAAATAGGCTTTCACCTGATCTGAATCTGTATGTTCCATACATGAATAATACCCTAACCCGCTTATGATAGCAATTTCCGATCATCGGAAAATCCCCGCCTTCCTTTTCCGATCATCGGAAAACGTTTGATTTGGGTGATGTATGGCGTTAACGCCTACCTCTACCCACTGCCCTCTAACTCTACCCTCTGCCCCCTGCCCTCTCTCATGACCACCTGGATCCACAAACCCGCCTCTCCCGCCCCGTCCCGCAATCACAACGGACCACTGGGCGGACTCCGCATGGCGGTAAAAGACAACATCGATGTCGCCGGCATGCCCACCACCGCCGCCTGTCCCTCGTATGCCTACACCCCCGACACCTCCGCCCCCGTTGTGGAGGCATTGCTCAACGCCGGCGCTGTCTGTGTGGGCAAAACCAATCTCGATCAATTCGCCACCGGCCTTGTCGGCACCCGCTCGCCCTACGGTCCCTGCCGGAATGCCTTTCATCCCGACTACATCTCCGGCGGCTCCAGCTCCGGCTCCGCCGTGGCCGTGGCCACCGGCGAAGCCGACTTCGCCCTCGGCACCGACACCGCCGGCTCCGGCCGCGTGCCCGCCGCCTTCAACAAACTCATCGGCCTCAAACCCACCAAAGGCTTGCTCAGCACGCAGGGTGTCGTCCCCGCCTGCGCCTCGCTGGACTGCGTCTCCATTTTCGCCAAAACCGTGAACATGGCCCGAACCGTCCTCCGCGCCTGCGCCCCACCGTCGACCGCCTCCTTCCCCGGCGGCCCCTGGCGTATCGGGGTGGCAGATCCCGACGCTCTTTTCTTCGACAACGACGCTTCCGCCAAAGCCGCTTACGCCTCCGCCCTCGCCCAGTGGCAGGCCCTGGGCCACACGCTGGTTTTCATCGACCCCGCACCCTTCCTCGCCGCCGCCCGCCTCCTCTACGAAGGTCCTTTCGTCGCCGAACGCTACGCCGCCGTCGGCGCCTTTCTCGACACCGAACCCCCCGACGCCGATCCCACCGTCTCCGCCATCATCCGCGGCGGCGCCAAACATCCCGCCCACGCCCTCTTCACCGCCATGGACACACTGCGGGAACTCCAGGCCGAAACCCAGTCACTCTGGCAGCAGATGGACCTGCTCATGCTCCCCACCGCGCCCACCTGCTACCGCATCGACGAGGTGCAGGCCAACCCGCTCACCCTCAACTCCCGACTCGGCACCTACACCAACTTCGTCAATCTCCTCGACCTCTGCGCCATCGCCGTCCCCTGCTGCACCCTCGCCAGCGGCATCCCCACCGGGATCACCCTCCTCGCCCCCGCGCATCAGGACGAAGCCCTCCTCCACGCCGCCGACGTTTTCCTCGGCGATGCCGAAGCGCAGTCCATCCACACCATCACCCTCGCCGTCCTCGGCGCCCACCTCCGCGGCATGCCGCTGCATCACCAGCTCACCGACCTCAACGCCCGCTTCCTCCGCGCCGCCCGCACCTCCCCCGACTACCAATTTTATGCCCTCGCCGACACCCAGCCCCCCAAACCCGGCCTCGTCCGCGTGTCCGAAGGCGGTGCGCCCATCGAGGTGGAACTCTACGAACTCACCCCCGCCGCTTTCGGCCACTTCGTCGCCAACATCCCGCCCCCCCTCGGCATCGGCACCCTCCAGCTCGAAGACGGCACCCACGTCAAAGGCTTCCTCTGCGAACCCCACGCCCTCAAAAACGCGAAGGACATCACGCCCCTCGGCGGCTGGCGTGCCTTCATGGCCTAAGTACTTTATTCATACGAATTTGTATTTTCATCATACTTTATACCCAATGAACAACAATTTTGTATCGATAAACATTCAAAGAATTCATTTTTATTACCCCTTAATAATTAATTTCAGAGTTATTCGGACGTAATCGTATCTATTAGAGGGCTTGGCATATGGTGTGCTAAATGTGTGTTGTCGTTATTTATTTTCACATCTCAAAGGACAGAAATATGCTCACCAAAAACGCTCTGAAATCCTGGGCTGCGCTGGCGCTGGCCCTCTTCACCTTCGGCTGCGGCCGCGGGCCCGCTCCGGAAACCGCCGCTCCGCTGGTCATCGGTTACAGCGACTGGCCCGGCTGGGTCGCCTGGGAAATCGCCATCCAAAAGGGCTGGTTCGAAGAGGCCGGGGTTCCCGTCACCTTCGAATGGTTCGATTACGTTGAATCCATGGACGCCTTTGCCGCAGGGCAGCTCGATGCTGTCACCATGACCAACGGTGACGCACTGGTCACCGGTGAGGCGGGCGCCCCCAGTCTGGCCATCATCATCAATGACTTCAGTAACGGCAACGACATGCTGGTTGCCGCGCCGGGCATCACCTCGGTTCCGGAGCTGGCCGGGAAACGCGTCGGGGTCGAAGTAGGCTATGTCTGCCACCTCCTGCTCCTTAAAGCTCTGGAAGCGCATGATATGAGCGAAAGCGATGTCACGCTGATTAACATCCCCACCCACGATCTTCCGCAGGCCTTCGCCGCCGGCGATGTGGATGCGGTTGTCGCCTGGCAGCCAAATTCCTCCCAGGCCCTCCAAGCCGTGGCCGGCTCCACCGCCATCTTCACCAGTGCGGATGTGCCCGGACTCATCTACGATGTCCTTGCCGTCAGCCCCACCAGCCTCTCCGAGCGCAGTGAAGACTGGGAAAAAGTCGCGCATGTCTGGTACCGCGTGGTGGACTACATGCTGGATGAAAGTACCCGCGACAGTGCCATCGCCATCATGGCCTCCCGTGTTGGCCTCACCGCCGAGGCGTATGCCGAATTTGTGGACGGAACCCAAATCCTGACCCTGGAAGAGGCGCAGGCCGCCTTCGCCGTCTCGGATGAACTAAGTTCCATCTACGGCTCCAGCAAAATCGCCGATGCCTTCAACGTGGCCAACGGCGTGTACGACACCCCGCAGAATGTCGCGGATTACATTTATCCCGCCATCACCCTCGGACTCGGTCTGTAAGTCTCTCCATGCACCGGTCACCCCTCATCCCCTTCGCGCCCCTCTCCCCCCGGTTCAGGGCGTGTCTGGGATGGGGGTCTTTTTTGCTTCCCCTGCTGGTCTGGTGCGCCTTCAGCTATGTCCCCTTCCTCTGGCACCCCATGGTTCGCATTCAGGACCGCGGCGATATCACCTATCTTCAGCCGGGTCAATTGATCGACCGACATACCCTGGCCCGCGAGAATGCGCGCATTGAAGCGGTCGGCGGCACGCCCGCCACCGGCCCCAGAAAAAATCCAATTTTCCTGCCCGCCCCCCACGAAGTCGGTACCGCCCTTTTCCGCGCCTTCACCACCGAACCCCGCCGCGCCAACGAACCCTGGTTCCACGAAAGCATCGCCCACAGTATCCGCATCATCTTCACCGGCTTTGTCTGGAGTTCCATCCTCGGCCTCCCGCTGGGCATTCTCTGCGGCGTCTATGGCAGCGTCTCCCGCCTGACCGAACCGGTGGTGGATTTTGTCCGCTACATGCCCGCCCCCGCCTTCGGAGCCCTCGCGGTGGCCATCCTCGGCATTCACGACGCCCCCAAAGTCGCCATCATTTTCATCGGCACCTTTTTTCAGCAAATCCTGGTCGTGGCCAACACCACCCGGAAAATGGACCCCTCTCTGATCGAAGCCGCCCAGACGCTCGGTGCCAAACCCCGCCATCTCCTCTTCAAAGTAGTCCTCCCCGGCATCGCCCCCGATCTCTACAACGACATGCGCATCCTCCTCGGATGGGCCTGGACCTACCTCGTGGTGGCTGAATACATCGGCGCAAGCTCCGGCATCACTTTTTTCATCAACCAGCAGGCCCGCTACCGCAACTACGACAACGTCTTCGCCGCCATCCTCATCATCGGCATCATCGGCTTCCTCACCGACCGTGTCCTCGACGACCTCCGCCTGGCCGTCTTTCCCTGGAAAAACGCCGGCAAAAGACCCCTGCTCTTCCGCTTTCCCGTCCGCAATCCCCCGCCCCCCGCCGGAGATGCCGCATGACCACCCCCGCCCTCATCGCGCC
>PXDP01000383.1 GCA_003565035.1 PVC group bacterium
GCCGGCGGTCAGGTTTCCGCCAGTGACCACGCGGAGGGTGCCCTCCAGGGCATGGACATGGGCTCCGGGGGCCATGCTCAGGGCTCCGGTCAGGCGCAACTGGATGTCACCGGTGGTGGAGAGAAGTTGTGCGGCGGCGGTCAGGCTGGCGTCCTGTGCGGTCAGGCGCAGTTCGCGGCTGGTTTCCAGGAGAGCGGAGCCCAGATAGCTGCCGCTCACGGTGATAAACGCGCTGCCTTGGGGCACCCGAATACTGCCGATCTGATTCAAATCGCCGCTGACCTGAAGATAGAGATGCCCCTGTCCGCCCAGGCTGATGCTTTGAACCTCGGTGGTCCGGGTCAGGTTCAGGTAGGCACTGCCGCCGTTGACCGTTGAGGCATTGAGCACCGGAGCGGAAATCTCAAGCGCCCCGACTCCCACAGTCCCCAGTCCGTCGGCGCCGGTGAGGGTGACTGTTCCGGTTGCGGTGCGGATATCGTCTTCAGTGTCCCCGCCATCCAACCAGCGGCCGGAGAGGGTTGTGAGATGGATATCTCCTGCGGCGGAAACCCCGTGTTGGGGGCTGTCTTCCACTTCGGGGAAGGTTTCTGTGGACGGATTAAACGCAAGGATTTCCATACCCGTGGTCGCCAGAGCGGTGCTGCCAGCGGCGTTCACGTAAACTGATCCCTGCAGACTCACGGCGGAAAGGCCCTCGACATCCGTGCTCAAGGGGGCCAGTTCACTGCCGATATCCTGTTCAGAAAGAATCCGGAGGACACCCCCCTGAAGAATCCCGCTGACCATCACGGCATCTGCGACCAGAGAAATTTGAGCACCACTCACCTGAGCCAACTGCAGACTGGCAGGACTGGCAATGCGGACCCGGTCGCCGGAAATCTGCGCATTGGTATCCATGGCCACGCCGAGTTCCCCGTGCAGGGACACATCCTGTGCGCCCGCGATGTCCTGATTGATCGTCAGCAGGCCAAGCGCACCGAGGAAGACAGAACCGTTATCAGCGGTCAGGCCGGAAAGACTGTTGACCGCACCCACGGAAACATCATCCAGCGCGACCAGGAACAGGTTGCCATTCACACTGCGGGCTGCAAGCGTATCCGTTTGCAGTTTGATGGGCTGCAGGGCGGCTCCGGCGGAACCGAGAAGATCGATCTGCACGGACGGCGCGGTGAAATCCGCACCGCTGACTTCAGTAATGAGGTCGGCATCCGAGGTGAAGACAATTTCCGTGGCCGCGACCAGGGCGGTGAGTTCCGGAAGTGCGTCCACCAGCACTGCTGCAAGGGTGATATTGCTGAGGCCGTGAAGATAGAGTCCGCCGCCGACACTTTCCGCCGCAAGGCGGTTTACGTCCAGTTCGACCGGATTGAGGAGGGTGCCCAACGCGCCCGCCGCCGCGATCCGTACGGTATCCGCCTCGATCCGTCCGCCCAGAATGGCCTGAGCGGAGCGCAGGGAGACATCCCCTGAGGTGGCGATAACGCCAGAGAAAGCAAGGTCGCCGGTGGTGCTGAGCAGGGTGATGAGGCCGGTGCCGGAGAGGACATCCCCATCGAGATCAAACGCGGCCGCTTCGATCCGAACGACCCCGCTGCCTCCGGCGTTCACATCGCCCAGCGACTCGAGCGAGGAGACGGTGCCCCCGGCGGTCACATTCACGGTACCGTTCGTCGCTGTGACCAGCCCGTTTTGCGCTCCGTCGGTCCGGGTTGTGGTTGATCCGGTTGCGGTGAGTTCCGTCACGGTCACTGCGACCTGACCGAGGGTGACATCGTTGAGTTCATTCAGGAAGAGGCCGGCGGTTTCAGAGCGGGCGGAAAGCGTGCCGGCATTCAGGGTAATGCGCCGGGATGGGCTGCCAACGGCTCCGGCCGCCTGGAGTCGAACCTCTGCGGCAGTGATATTCCGCGTGGTGGCCAGCGGATTGGCAATGAAGCTGTTTTCGGAAACCACGGAAACGGCGGCAGCGGTAAGGTTGGCCAGGAGGACATCGCCCCCGGCGGCCACGCGGATCTTTCCGGTGTCGGACTGGATCTGAGCCTGTCCGGCCATCACCAAATTCGCATTGGCACCGGAGACAGACAAGGAAATATCGCCGGAGCCCTGTGCGTGGACCGTAAGCTGGCCGAGGGACATCCCGGAAACAGCCTGGAGGGCAATGTTTCCGCTCTGGGCAAAAATACCGGCGTTGTTGTTGGCCGTCAAATTTGCGCTGGACTGCAACAGAACACTGCCGCTTCCGCCGGCGGAGACTGCGGACTGGTTGCTGTTGCCGTCATTGAGCGTGATGGACCCGTCAAGCGTGGTCAGAATAATATGACCGCCTTCGGTGGTGAGCAGATCCGCCTGGGCGGCAGGAACAATTGTCGTGGTTCCACCGGAGGTGCCGACGCGCAGCACGGGGAACTGAACCTGGGTCACGGTAATTCCGGTGGATTCGACCAGGAAAATTCCGTCTGCCGAACGGGCACTGAGGGTACCGGCACTGGTGCGGATGGGGTTGGCCGCCGTGCCAAGGGTTCCGCCCGCCCGCAGACTCAGTCCGGCGACACTGATCAGCGTCACAGGTTCCGTTCCAATCCGGAGAAGATCTCCGTTTTCGGACCGGACGAGAAGATTACCGCCCTGAACGAATCCGAGAAGGATATCGCTATCCGCGCGGAGATAGACAGGGCCGCCGGGCGCGGAAATACCGCCCTGTTCAGGAAGGGTAATCCCGCCGGTACCCGCATCCACGTAAACCCCGCCGATGCCGGTCGTGCTGATCATCAACGTTTCCGCGAGCGTAAGACCGTTACCGGACAACAAGGTGATGTGCCCGCCGGCGGAGGTGACATTCGCCAGCAACGTCATGACGGTCGCCGCATCCAGGCGGATGTTGCCGGTCCCTTGAGCCAGTACTGGCGCATCCTCGTCTACCGTCACACTGCCGGTTTCGCTGACGAGAACCAGGTTTCCATTCAGTCCGCCGCTGAGGCCGGATTGGAGAGCATCGCTGACCGGAGCAATTCCGGCGCTGAGATTCACTTCCTCTACCGTCAGATCCACCCCGCCGATGAGCACATCGCCCAGGTTGCTCACATAGACGCTGCCGGAACGGCTGTGCAGTGACAGGACCGCCACATCGGTGCTGAGCAGGGCTGTGGGCGAGCCGATTGAGGTCTCGGACACGATACGAAGACGGTTTGCGGTGATGTTGCGCAGAGAACCGGCCGCACGGATCACGCCTCCGGTGTTGGAAATCAGACTGACCTCCTCGGCAACGATTCCGCCGAGGGTTATGGTCAATTCAGCTTCAATCCGCAGGGCGGAAACTTGAGCGGTCAGCAAGGCGGTGGCGGCCATCGTCACCGCCCCTGCATCTGAACGCAACAGCACCGTTCCGGGGAAGGCGGCGGCGGCGGAACCCTCGCTGCCGAAGAGCAGATCATTCTGGGCACGGAGGGTAAGATGACCGGCAATGGAGGTGACGGCACTGTTCACGATCAGACGGTCGGCCGCGTCCAAACGCAGGTTGCCGGCACCGTGGCTGATCACCGTTTGGTTCACGGTCAAATCTCCGGCCAGGGTCTGCAAGACCACCGGACCATTTCCAGCCTGGGTGATGAAGCCGGTCAGGGCTTCGGTAAGTTCAGGAGCCAGGGAGCCCGTTGCCATCACGGGGCGCACCGTCACCGTTACGGTGCCGACCTCAAGGGCGATGGCGTTGACGACATTCAGTCCGGCGAATCCGCCGATGGCGGCGATGCGGTTGACGCGGGTGCGGAAAATCTCCACCGTGCCCGGCAGCAGACCGCCCACCCCGCCATTCGGGGCGGCAAGCAGAAGCTGGTCGGCGTCCACTTCAACATCAAACTCCGTGGACCCCGCGCTGAAGATGCGTCCGGTCAGACTGCCAACGCTGGCAATGCCTTCGGTGAGAATCCCGCCGAGTACCACATTTTGAGCGGCGGCGATGAGAACATTGCCCTGTTCGGCGACAAAACGGGAATTGGCACCGGTGGTCACCGCACCTTCAGAAAGTACATGAATCTGTCCGTCCAGACCGGTGCTGACCCGTAAATCTGCGGCCAGGCTGAAATCGGCTCCGGACATCAGGGTGATGGTGCCCTGCCCGGCGGTCACATCGGAGGCAATCGACAGATTTTCACTGGCCTGAAGCAGTATATTCCCGAACTGTTCGACTTCGATCGGATTCGCTGCGTTCACGGTAAGATTTCCGTTGAGGGTGCGGAGAACCAGATCTGAGGCAAGGCCGCCTGCGAAGAGGCCGCTTTGCGCCTCGACCAGCGTTGCCGTGGTCTGGAGATCTGCTCCCACCACAGAGCTTTGCACCGAAACCGCCGTGACCGTGAGGCCCGTTTCCTCAAGCAGATAGATCCCGCCGTTGGACGCGGACGCGGAAAGTTCATTCACCTGGATGTTGAGGGGATTGATCCCCATGGCGATGGACACCGCTTCCAGGCGCAGGCGGGCGGCGGTGATGTTCACCCGGGTCGGATCGTTGTCCAGAATCGCGCCGGACTGCGAGCGGACCGACACACCGGCTGTGGTGATGATCCCGGAAAGGGCCACAGTGGCTTCCGACTCAAGCACAATGTTGCCGTTTTGAGCGGAGAAAGTGGAGCCGACGGCCTGGAGAATGCCTCCGGCTTCGGAAATCACCGAGAGCGTCCCGGCGCCGTTTGTCCGGACAAGAACACCTTCGGCGAGGGAGAGGATTCCATTGGCCCGCAGGGTCACATGTCCGGTGGCGGCGGTCACATCGTCCTGCAGGACGATTGCGCTGCCGATTCCGGTGGCGGAAAGATGGATATTTCCCGCGCCCAAGGCACGGACCCCGGGGTCCACGGTGCCGTCGGAAAGCACCGTAATCGTACCTCCCGCCGTGAGCGAAACGCCGCCGACACCGAAATTCTGAATGCCATCCCGCCTGAAGACGGTTTGAGATCCGGTTGTACCGGAGAGTGTCACAGTGCTGACGCTTCCGGAGACCGCACCCAGTTCAATCGCGGAGAGTTCCGAAACCGCAAATCCGCCGGCGTTGACCAGCGCGGCCATGCGGTTCACCTGAATGTTGATGGGGGTGTATGCCGCCCCCAGGATTCCCACACCCGTGCCCGAGAGAATGTGAAGCCGGTCGGCAATCACATCCAGCTCACTGTCGCCGCCATCCAGAATCTGACCGGAGCTGCTGAGAGCCACAAGCCCCGCCGTGGCCTCAACCCGTGCAAGGGTGATGTGACGGTTGGTGCCGGTGGTGACCAAACGAACATTGCCGTTGGTGGAGCGGATTGCGCTGCCGTCCTGCATGAGAATGCCGGTGCCGCCGGTGATATGAATGTGACCGGCACCGCTGAGGGTACGACCGACCGTGCCGTCGCCGGCACCGGGTGCGCTTTCCGCCTGGACAAACCAGGTGGCAAGCTGACTGACCGTCAGGGTAATATGGCCGTTCACACTTTGGATGTCGGCATAGACATCCAGGTTCGTGGCCTGCAGGAAAATATGCCCGCCGGCAACAGTCTGCACGGCAAGACCATTTGCATCACCGTCGAACAGTTCCAGCCGGCCGATGACCTGAACCAACACGTTACCGCCATTTGAAGACATCAGGTCCGCCTGAGCGGCTTCGGTCTGCACCAGGCCCGGATCCAGGGCACCCAGTACCGAGACTTCGTTGGCGGACACTTCCACCGAGGTGACCGCCACATCGGAGGCGCTGTGAAGGTGAATCGATCCCGGCGCGGCGGCGGACAGGGTCACCGCATCCAAAGATACAGGTGCGCCCACCGCGCCGATGCTGACACCGGAATTGAGCCGGAGCCCGTTCGCGAGAAGCTGCACGGGGGGCGCGGAGGCCGCGCGGGTCAGGGCGCCCCCGGCGGTCAAGGCCAAATCCCCGGTTCCGGTTTCAATGCGGCTGACGCTCATGGCCCCGCCGGAAACAAGCACCGCGTTGGCATCCTCCACGGTGATCACGGAGGCGGACGATTGGCTGAATGCGCCTTCGGCATTCAGGAGCAGGGTGCCGCCGGTCACGGAAAATTCTCCGATGAAGGCCGCGTCGGCCCCCACTTCGATCTGCGCGGAACCGCTGAAGACTTCGCTGTCCCCGGTCATGCTGAGCGATCCGGCCACATCCAGATGGAAATTCCCTTCGATGGACAGAGTGGGATCGGTGCCGGGAATGGCTGCAACCGTCAAATCCCCTTCCACGCGGAGGGCCGCATTGCCGTCGCGGGTCAGGAGTCGGGCTTCGGTGGCCTCCTCCTGAATGAACGATTTATCATCCAAAGCGAAGGTGGCTTCCACGGTGGATTCGCTGACGGTCACATGGCTGAGGTTGCGCAGGGCCAGTGCTCCGTCGAGGGCCACAGCGTTCAGCACATCCACATCGGTGATCAGCGCATTGTCA
>PXDP01000307.1 GCA_003565035.1 PVC group bacterium
CTTCGCCCACGCCCTCCGCCGTCAGCTCCAACGCGGACACCTGCACATCCCGCATACTCGCCCAGGGAACCCATACATCCCATCTCGCCACCGTCGGCAGCCCGGTCACCTCCATCGCCTCGACGTTCTCCCCCAGACGCTGGAACTCCGGCAGATTCTGCAAGCCCACACCCCGAGCCATCCCCGACATTGCCCGCCATTCCCCGACCTCGCCAGACACCGGCCTCAATCCCGGCAACACACCGAAGGCCGGCACATCCCCGCCGACCTCCACCGCCCGTACCGACAGTGCCTGCATCGCGACCCCTTCCGTCCGCATCGCCACCATCGGATGCAACACCCCGGCGCGACCGGGGCCCGGCGACTCCGCCACCGCGACCCCGGCCACGCACAGCAGCCACAAAACCAGCTTATTCCACGTCACGGCCCGCACCCTCCACGCCGTAGTTGTACACCGCCACGAAGTCATTGAACTCATCCACGCCCAGCGCCACCGACAGCTTGCCCAGAATCCCCGCCGCGTCCCGCTGGTTCATGTCCCCCAGCAGAATCCGCTCCCGCCAGGCGTCCCCCTGACGGCGCAGCGCCGTACGGTCCATGTCCGCGACCCCCGCGCCCAAATCGCGCAGTGCCACCTCCAGCCCATCGGCCAGCGGCGCATTCAGCGCGTCCACCACCGGACGCACCCGGTCCTCCAGTGGATTCACATCCTCCACCGCCACAAACGAAAGCCCCTCCGCACGCAACGGGTGACGAGCCAAACGAACCGCGTTCCACTTGACCGCCTCCCGCAGCCGCTCCGCGCCACGAAGATCCAAAACCTCCACCGCCAGCAGCAGCCGAACCAAGTCCTCCGTTTCCGTCCGGCCCGACACCACCGGCTCCCCCCGCAGCACCTGGTACTTCAACTCCAGTTCCCCAAACACAGGGCGGCTCCCGAACCGATGCGGAATCAGCCGCCGCAGCGTCATCTCAAACTGTCCCCGCTGTTCCCGAGGTAAACGGCCCACAAAGTGCCAGAGACTGTCGTGCGGACGATCCAGGTCCCGCTGATGCGTCAGCACCCTGTCCACATTCTGTGCCGACAGCGTATCCCGCTCCAACACCCAAGCCAGCAAATCAATGCGGCCCTTCTCCAAAGCGAAGTCCACCACCGCCGACTCCTGCCAGCCATCCGAGATCCGCTCAAAATCCTCATCAGATCCCGCGCCCAGTCGCCCGAGACGGCTCCGCACATGCTCCGGCTTAGATCGCTCCGCCCAGGCCTGCGTCCGTTCCAGCGTCTCCGCCCGAGCAGCGGAAACCAAGCCCCAGACCAACACCAACACCGTCCACACCATCATTTTCATCGTCATTACTCCTTTATGCCCCTTCATGGGGAAATTCTTTCTGACCGCCAGGTCACCGGCACCAAGCTCCGCCACTTCGCGTTCGAATTCACATTATTCATTTCCAGTGTCGCCCCATCGTAGCGCACATAGCTCCACACCAACTGACTGTTCGATTCAAACATCCACGTCGACCAGTCCACCGCCGTCTCATGCGACGGACACACCACAACGAACGCCACCTCCGAATTCGCCGGATTAACCAACTGATCCAGGATAGGGACCCCGACCTCGGCCTTCCGCCACTTCCTTGGATTCATCGAAATGTCATCCGTGAAATAAATCCACACATCCGGGTCCCCGGCATCCACCACCAGATCGGAACTGCGGATATAATAAACCAGCGTCTCAAAGTTATCCACGCTCGCCTTCAGCTCGAAGTCCGTCCACACGCCCCCCAGCTCCAGCACCAGCACCGGGAACGTCCGCCCCGGCCCCGGATTCAGCGGATCCTCCGGGAACCGCCGCCCGTCCACAATCCACTGAGCCCACGCCAGCCGCAGCGAAAGCCCCAACAGCACCGCAACCCACCAAATCCATGTTTTCCGAAACCAGTCCATCTTCAATCTCCTCTCCGAATCAAATGCACCGTCCCATCCTCAAAACTCGCAACGACCACCAGTGTTTCCCCCCGACGGAACGAAAACTTCGTCTCCGGAGCCCACACCACCGATACCGCGTTCTCAAACACAACCAGGCCCAGCGTATGCCGCACCCCGTCCATCTCCCGGTAAACCTTGATCTCCCCCGTAGTCGGCTCGTCAAACGCCACCAGCATCGACACCACATACCAGGAACTGTTCGCCTGCGTATTCGCCACCGCCACCTGACCCGCCTCCAGCTCATGCGCAGAAGACCAGCCCTGGGCCCGCACCAGCGAGCCCAGACCCGACAGCATTACCGCCAACGCCAAAACGCGAAAAGCCCTCACAGCAGTACCCCCGGATTCTCCGGCGGCACATACGAAGGCGAACCCATCGTCCCCGCCCTCGGCGAGGGAGTCACCGACCCCCGCTGCACCAGCCGCAACCAAATGTCCGCCCGCGTCATCAACGTGTAAACCTCCGGGACCAACTGGGCCCCCGTTTCCATCATCAGATTAAAGATCAGCATGTTCAACGCATGCTGATACCCCGTCACCGGAACCCGTTCCGGGTCCGGGTCCATCCAGTTCTCCGGATTCGACGCGACCGCCATACGGAACAACTGCTGAACCTGCTCAACCAGAGCCTCCAAACGCCCCGACTTGTCGGGATAGGTGACCAGCCACTGCTGATAGTGCGCCCGGACATCACTCGGCAGGGCCTCCAACACCCTCGCCACCGAAAAAACCGTCCAGGCGCCCTCCAGCACAGCGACCTCCCCGGCTTAGGAATCCGAAACGTTCAAGCGCACGCAGGCCGCCGAATTCGTCACCCGCACATCCTCCGACCAGTCGAACTTCGCAACCTCCACCCGACCGTCATCCCGCGCGTAAGACCCCGGGACCATGAACTTGTTCATCAAACGAAACGTCTTCATAAAGCTCGGATCGCGCCGCGTCGGCGCTTCCTTCCGCGCGAAGATCAGCACCGTCGAATCCAGCAGGAACTGAACATCCTCCGCCAGGCCCTCCGCCGCCCCGTCATAGATCATGTACGAAGTCCGCACATTCGGAGTCCCGATGAACATCTGTCCCGCCGAATCCTCCGTCGGCACCGCCAGTCCCAACTTCCCGCGCTGGCCACCGCCACCGCTGCCGACCACGAAACGGTTCCGAACCTTCTCCTGATTCTTGAACACCTTCCAGGCCGTCGCACCGAACAGCACGCCCACGCCCATCAGACTCCCGTACTTCGCCGCCTTGATCACCTCCAGGATCGCGTCATCGACATCCGCCACCGGGTCCGCACCCGAACTCCATACCTTGTTGTCCCCGGTCCCGACCGCCTGCAAGGCCGCGTCGATCACCGACTTCTCATGCGCCAAAGCCGCAACCTCAGCCACCGCCACCGCACCCTCACGCAGCATGTTCTCCAGGCCCTCGGCCTCCAACTGCTCCAGATTATCCACCGGATAATCCAGCGCGTGCGGTTCACAATTGAACGTCGCATCCGACACCTCAAAACGAAGCTCCGAAGCCCGGCCACCCAGCGACCGCAACGTACTCGGAATCCGAAACCGGTTCTTCTCCGAATACATCTTAAAACGCCCCGTGCTCGTCGGCACCTCCACCGTCGGTGCCAGAAAATCCGCCACCGGCATAATCGAACTCTGCGCCGCCCCCTGCGCAAACTCCCGCAGGGTGGGGG
Source organism: PVC group bacterium (assembly GCA_003565035.1). Lineage (GTDB taxonomy): Bacteria > Verrucomicrobiota > Kiritimatiellia > SS1-B-03-39 > UBA6053 > PXAS01. The sequence goes on from PXDP01000307.1 coordinate 3,680, forward strand.
ACGAACTGATCTCACTTAAACGACTCATAATTCATTCCTCCTTAATTCACATAAATCAAACCCAGAAACGCCGGACGCGCCAGGACCAACTGGCCTTGGGTCCCCGCCTCCTCGGCTACCAGATGACCCCGATAGTTTCCCGACTCATCCGGCAGCTTTCGCACCTTGCCCGCGTCTACCGCCAACATCATATCCGCCAACACCAGCACATCCCCCGGATTGCAGGCCCCCTGCAAACGAACCCGGACATTCCGTGCCGGCTCCAACGGACGCAGCGAAACCAGTTCCCCGATATCCGCCCCCTCCGTCACCACAAACAAAGCCGGGTCCGCGTAATCACTCGGCAACGCAGCCACCGTCCGACCCTGGATCACACCCAACTTTGCAAGACAGCCCTCCTTGCCACGCAGATCCTGACCCGCTTCCAGCCTAACATCACCCACTCTCGTATTCGACTGACTCATCGCACATCCTCCCCACAGATTTCTTTTTCCGCCCGTTGAAACGCCGTACTGAACGGAATCCGCTCCGCCTTGCACAGCTCCTGCGCCCGGTTACGAATCCGGACCGCCTTGCTCTCCGCGTTCGCGTCCCCGGCTCCGGCCACCACATCCTGGCCCACCAGACCTCTGCGCGTCACCATCCGCGCCGACTCCCGGTTATGCAGCGGACGCTTCGTATCCGTCCCCGCAGCCTTCGACCCCTCCGCCGCCAGCTTTGCCTCGCGAAGCTCCTCCAGCGCCGACGCAGCCGCATCCCGGTTCGAGAGCAACTGCTCCCGCCAGAAGTCCTTCGTATGCTCACTGATCACCCCCGCGAAATCCCCAAGCTGACGGTTCACCAGCTCATCCTCCAGGGCGACCACCTCCGCCAGAAGCACCTCGTTCTTTTCACGCTCCAGCCGCAGCGAATTCACAAGCGCCTCGACATCCGCGCCACCGCCCTTCGCTTCCCCGGCCTCCGCCGGACCCTTCTTCTTCTCAACCGAATCACTCATCATAATCTCCAAACAGGTTACGCCCCGCAGGGCCCTCATAACCCAGCTAAAAAATCAACCGACAACGACAAATATACCTGCAATAAAATAAAAATGCTGGTATAACTGTCGTCATGTCCTCCGTATCCACCGACCGACTCCAAAACGCCCGTGCCATCTTTCTGCGTCACAGCGGCATCCTCCGCACCCGCGACGCGCTTCGAGAGGGAATACACCCCGAGATCCTCTACCGCATGCGCGATCTCGGTCACATCCAAGCCCTCAGTCGCGGACTCTATCGCCTTGCCGACCAACCCGAGCCAGGTCAGCCCGACATCCTCACCGTCTGCAAACGCAGCCCCGCCGCCGTCATTTGCATGATCTCCGCCCTTTCCCACCACGGCATCACCACCCAAATCCCCCATGCCGTGGATATTGCCCTGCCGCGCGGCAGCGAGCCCCCGCGCATACAATATCCCCCCGTTAACATCTACTGGACCGTCCCCCACATCTTCGCCGAGGGCATCCAAGAAGTCCCCATCGACGGCCATTCCCTTCGCATCTACAGCCCAGAACGCTGCATTGTCGATGTCTTCCGCCACCGAAACAAAATCGGACTCGACACCGCCCTCGAAGCCCTCCGCCTCTACCGCGAAAGGCTCCCGCTCCAAACAGACACCCTTCTGAATCTTGCCCGGGCCTGCCGCGTCGAATCCATCCTTACTCCCTACCTCCAGAGCACCCTGTGACCTCCCCCAAAGCCAATCTCCCCGCCTCCGTTCGCCAGCGACTCCTCAATCGCGCCCGCGAAAAAAATCTGCCCTTTCAAGAACTAGCCCAGCGCTACGCCATCGAACGCTTCCTTTCCCGCCTCGCCCAATCTTCCCACGCCGATCGTTTCATCCTCAAAGGAGCCCAGATGTTGCTGGTCTGGGACGACCAAAGCTCCCGCCCCACCATGGACATCGATTTCCTTGGACGCACCGCAAACACCCCCGACCACATCCGCACCCTCTTTCAGGAGATTTGCGCCCTCCAACCGCCCATCCCCGACGGAATCCAATTCCACCCCCAAAGCGTCACGACCCTGATTATCAAAGAGGATGCCGACTACGAAGGCGTCCGCGCCACCTTCCAAGCCAGCCTCGACACCGTCAGGCTCCGCCTCCAAATCGACATCGGCTTCAACGACATCATCACCCCCGGCCCGGAACTTGTACAATATCCCGGCCTCCTCGACTTTCCCGCCCCGACCCTCCGCGCCTACAACCGCGAAACCCTCATCGCCGAAAAAGTCGAAGCCATGGTCAAACTCGGTCTCCTCAACAGCCGAATGAAAGACTTCCACGACATCTGGACCCTCTCGCGCTCCTTCCCCTTCACCAGCCGCGAGCTGCATCAGGCCCTCGCCGCAACCTTCCGGCATCGACAGACCGAATTCCCCCAACTCCCAAGCATCCTCACCGCAGCTGCTGCGGACCTTGCCGACAAACAAAAACAGTGGCTATCCTTCCGCCGCAAGAGCCGAATCACCCAAAGTCCCGAAACCTTCCAGACCCTCACAGCCGATCTCGTCACCTTCCTCCAGCCCGCCATGGACCCCAACAGCCCCCCACGCCGCTGGACCCCACCCGGCCTCTGGACCTGACACATCGGCACAAGGGGCCACTCCGATCCGTTCGCTCAGTCCGCTCCGTCCAATTCCCCACCCCCCGCCGTCCGCAAGCGCCAGCGAGCCAGGCCCCCCGCAACCCCCGCGCGGC
>PXDP01000430.1 GCA_003565035.1 PVC group bacterium
GCCACGAATCCCCCCAGGGAATCACTTCCGGCCCCGAAAACATATACGCAAACCAGTCCACCAAATTCTGAATGGGTGGATTCAGACCCTGCCGCACCTCCGGCAGCAGAATTTCCACAACAATCGCGGCGTCCAGCAGCGTGCCCGCCTTTTCATTGGAGTAGCCATGTCCTTCGTTGTAGCCCTCCTCCGGTCCGTCGGGAATCGTCACTCCAGTGAGATAATGCAGGCTCAGTTCCAGCAACTGATCCGCAATTTCCAACTCGCCCGCCATCAGCATGATCGCCGGAAGTGCCCAGGCATAATTCTGATACGGATGACTTCCGGCAGAATAGGCCAGACCAAAATGCCGCATATTATCCCCGTTTTGCCACGTGATGGCATTGGGCGCAAAAAAGGTCTGTTCCAGCCGCCAGGCGACGGTGTTGCGCATGATTTCACGCTGTTCGGGATTCCATTCCTCCCGGTACCAGTCATACACCGCCGCAAACAGTTCCACCGCCTGGGAGGGCATTTTGGTTTGACCGCCAAGATTTTCGGGCGAGAGCAGTCCTCCCGGCGGCCAGGCGGCCATGTGCAGGATTCGCTCAATCGCTCCGGCATATTGGGGGTCGCCGGTGAGGCGGTAGGCATACGCCACAATGGCAGTGTTTCGGAGCATGGTCACCCAGCGGACCCGCTCATCGCGGTTGCGGGTGGGACGGCCAAAGTGATCAATCTCCGGCATATCCTCCCACCAGGGGAGCCCCATCACCCGCTCCGCTTCACGCAGAAGCATCTGATGCCGCAAACGGGTATCGGGATGTTCGGCAATCCGGGCGTTCCAACTTTGCCAGTCGGTTCCCGGCGGCAGCGTCCGGGATCCCCGGCGCTCACGGAGGGTGTCGGCAGCGGTGTGAATAAAGGAGCGGTCCCAAACCGGCGTGTCTTCCGTTACCCTGAAGGACTGTGTCGAGGACCAGGACATCTCCGGATGCGGTCCATACCCCACCCGCCAGTACCAGACCCCCGGTGCCATTGGGGCCAGCGCATTGTAAAAATTGTACGGCGTGTCTTGGACCCGAACCTGCGGATCAGCAAAGTCCGGATCAGCGGCGATCTCAAGGGTGAACACATTCGGGGGAATCACGGCAATGTCTTCGGCCACAATGTCCTGCAAATAGGGCCAGGAGATCCGGGGCGGGTTCACGGTCACCTCAATGCCATCCCCCGGCCGCCGGTTCAGAATGGGCGAATAGTCCCAGGACGTATTGTAGGGCTTGAGCGAGGCGTCTCCGGGGATCACCGAGCCTGTGTATTGACTGTAATCCTCTTCAGCGTCCGCTTTCACATCCCCGGGGGACGGACGACCCGGTGACGGCGCCGGTCTGCGGGGGGAACACCCCGCAAAAAACGCCAGGAGCAGTCCAAGGCCAAGTCCACGTACCCAAAAACAAGATTTTTTTGTCATGAACGCATTATGCGCCCGCCCCGGGCAAAAGGAAAGTCATGAAGATGTAAACACGTTTAGTTATCGTTTTCCGTTTTCCCAACGGGTTACAATAAAGACGGATGATTTGCGGCGCAGCAAACTAGTACCCTGTAAATCTTAAATCCTCGCATAGGATTGGTCTATTTTGGATGCTGGGGATGGGAGGAGGGGCTTGTGCAACCTGGAAGGTTGTGCATGATCCTCATCCCATTTCCAGCGCCAAAAGAGGCCAAAGTTTTTTGATACGTCGATTATGATTATTCAAATTTTACGTGGATATCCTTCATTTTTGCAAACCCTGCGGGCCATGATCTTCCGGTGGCCTTGCACCCCAAAAAAGAACAACGATGCGATGCATCGCCTTATCTTTTTTGAAGCACAAATCCACTCGGAATCTCACAGTCCTATGCGAAGATTTAAGGTTTACAGGGTACTAGTAGTCCCAACGCCACCGAAGGCCGATGCCCGAATCCGATTCAGTTCCCGTCTGGGTTTCCAAACGGAGCGTCGGAGTCAGTTCCACCTCAACCCGGGCCCGTCCGCTTTCCGCCTCCGCGCCTCGCTCCAGTTCCAGGTAGATCCGGTCTCCGACGTGCCGCCCCACCGCCACACGCGTCTGCCCCTCCTGCTCTTCGTTGCTCCGAATTTCGATTTGATCCACATGAAGCATTCGGCGGGTGGTGCCCATCACATCAAACGCGCTTCCTCCGCCGCGAAGCGAATTGACCGCCTGGGCCAGGGTCAGCGCCTGCCAGGGTGAAATCCTCGCAGATTCACGGCCAAAGAGCAAGCGGGCCAGAATTTCATCTTCCGGCAATGGCGGAGTGGAGGCCAGCTCAATATCCGGAGCGCCTGCCGGGCCACTCACCATCAGCAATCCCAGAACGCCGCCTGAACGCAGTTCCGCCACGACATCCAGTACGGGATCCGGTGGAAAAGCGCCATCAAAGATAACACGTCCCCGCGTGATGGCCAGGCGTCTTCCGAAAAACAAAAATCTTCCCCGCAGCACCGAAAGCTCTCCGGTCAGAACCGGTTCGGTGACCTCACCCCTCAGATTCAGTCGGGCTGACCATTCAGAGTCCAGTCCGCGTCCACGCACAAAAATCCGGTCTGCTGAATCCAGATTCAGATCGAGTGCCAGTCGGTGGCGGCCCGGAGGGGATTCCGGCTCAGGATTCAATTCCGGCGCATCATTCACAAACTGTTCCACCACCTCTATTGTGCGTACGGTATGTGGCAATTTTTCCGGAATTCGGATCTCCACCGGCCGCAGGGCCAGGCGGCCTTCAAGCAAACTGCGGTCTTTGCCCCCCGTCCAGCGCAGCGTTCCATTCACCACCGCCTCCAGCTCCTCCTGACGAACAGCCTGAAAATCCTGTAACGTTAAATCAGCCGAAAAGGCAATCTCCTCCCCGCGAGCCATCTGCATCCCGCCGCTCATGCGCAGTTGTCCCTCGCGTCCGTCCCGGGCCTCAAAGGTATCCAGCCGAAGTTCGCCCCGGTCCGCCGAAAGCGAAAACGCCAGATCCCGTAAATGAAAGCCCGTCAGTTCGTGTTCATAGGCACCGTCCACCACCTGGACATCTCCCCTGAGCCGGGGCTCGGAAAGGGTTCCGTCCAGATGCATGTCAACCTCAAGCAATCCGTTCAGCCGATGGTAAACATCCAGAACAAATAAGCGGGAAAGCCCTTCCAGATCGGTTGCGGCGGTTAAACGTCCCCGAACCGGTTCATCTTCGGGGAAAACCGCCTCAAAAGGCTGTAGTGAAAGCCGGAAAGGAATATCCGCATCCAACACGACCGGTTCCCCGGGGAGATCTTCAATACGCACGGTCAGGGTTGCACGTCCGTTCTCCAGTGCCCCCCGGATCCGCAAGGCCGCGGGGTCTCCCGCCCATAAATCCGGGTCCTCCGGTTTTAAACCAGTGAAATCCACGGAGATCTGTGCCGTGAGGTCATTCAGAACGCCACCCAGTGTGATTCGCCCTGCCACCGCAGCTCCGGGGTCCGTCACCCCAGCAAGTCCTGTCAGTGCCAGCGGAAAATCCTCCACATCGGCATGGAGATCCACTCCATGCGGATCCACCGTCCCTCCGAAGCGGAATCGTCCCTCTCCGACCCGCAAAACCGATTCGCCGATCGATACGCGTTCCAGAGTCCGCTCAAGGATCAGAGGCTCCTCCAATACAGCCTGGTGGCCAAAGGCCTCTGCTTCCAGCTGATGAAGAACGATCCGCTGGCCCTTGGACAGCGTGATCAAATCCACCCGGCCGTCCAAAGACAGGTCCGTGCTGGAAAGCTCCAGCTGAACATTGAGAATTTGCGGGAAGTCAAAGGACTCGCTCCGCTCAAGCCGCAACCGGGCCTGCAAGGCCGAAAACCGGTCCGCATCAATTTCAGCGCGAAGATCCAGAGATTGGTTCATCAGCCCGCCTGCGAGCGAGATCCGGATTTCCTCCTCCTGAAACGGCGGCAGCAGCCGGATATCCGGCAAGGAAAGTTCCTCCACCGTCACGCGCTCAAAGAGTGTCCTCAATTCAGGAAATGCGGCCACGTCTCTTTCGGAATCCTCGGGTGCCGTCTCCGCATCCGCGGCCGGCAACCCGCGAAACGTCACGGCCTCTGCGCGCAGATGAACCACATGGATTTTTCTGCGCAACAAGCGGCGTGAAGACACCCGAAGCGAAAAATTCTGCACCGCCGCTCCCTCCTCCTCTCCGCCCGAGATGGACAGCATCTCGCCCTGAATCCCCATCGGATAGACCCATTGAAGCCCTTCAATCCGGGCGTTCAACCCTGTGGCTTCCTCAATCTGACGCGTCAGCCAGGGTGTGATCACCTCCAGGCCGCCGGGACGGATCAGCATCACAATCGCCAGCCCCAAAATCAGAACTGCGGTCAGAAAAACGCCGCCCAGAAATTTCATAAATTTCTTCATTAAAAGGCCTGCCCAAGACTTATATAAAACTGCCAGGGATCATCGATCTCCGGACGGCGGTTCAGCGGGACAGCCACATCCAGACGCAACGGTCCCACCGGCGTAAAATAGCGAACCCCAACCCCGGTCCCCCAACGGAAATCATCCACCGCCTCGTCAAACCAGGCCTCCTCTGTCACCGTTCCGCCATCCAAAAACGCTGTAAGACCGAAAAAACGGCCCAAACGCCAGCGCAATTCCTGGCTCAACAGAATCACAGAGCGTCCTCCCAATGGGGTTCCATCCTCCAGAGGGCCGACAGTTTGATACGGATATCCCCGCAAACTTCCGCCGCCTCCGGTAAAATACCGTTCATCGGCCGGGAGTGCGTTGCGGGCTTCCCCGGCAATGACCGCCAGCGATGCACGCCCCGCCCAGTCAATTTCCGGAGACCGTGTCAAAGGCTGATACAGCGTCGCTGACACACGGGATTTCACAAAAAAAAGTTCCCCATCCGGCACGTCAACATAAGGAGCCGCACCAAGGGAAAGCCGATAACCCCGGCGGGGATCGAGCGGTTCATCACTTCGGTCAAGGGAAAGCCCCACGGGCAGATAGGCCAGTGAAAAGTCGCGGGATTCCAAAGCATCCACGACGGAAGAATACCGGTACCCCAACCCCAAATCCCCGTGCCATCCTCCGGACAGCGGACGGTCGAAGACGGCCAAGACTCCGACACGTTCCGATTCGTAGGCACGCGTATCCTCAACATCCTGACGCACACGAAACGTCAGCGACTGATCCACCTGCCGGACATCCGGCCGCCGAAACAGGAGTTCGCCGCCAAACCCTTCTTCGGAGATTCCGTATTCGAGACTCAAGCGTTCGCCCCTCCGCAGCAGGTTGCGGTGCTCCCAGCCCGCCAGCCCCCACCAGCCCTGATCATTTCGGTACCCTCCAGCCAGGGAGACCGATCTGGGTTTCCGTTCAGTCACCTCAACCCGGATGGGGAGTCGTCCTGCATCATCCGGTTCATCCACCGTCAACACACGGATCATTGAAAACAAATCCGCGTCCAGAAAACGCCGCCGCGCCTTGCGGACCAGCTCCCCGTCATAGCGGTCCCCGGCATCCCAGGGGATTTTCCGATTCATAAAAGAAGGTTCCGTCCGGTCCAAACCGGCAAAGGACACCGCCCCAAAATCCATCACCTCCCCTGGCCGGACATAAAAAGTCACATCCACCGCCCGGGCCGCATGCACGACCAGCACTTCCCGGTCAACCACCTCAGGAAACGGGCGGCCCTCCGAGCGTAACCGCATCAGGAGGCGCTCCTGCGCATCCAGAATCCGGCCGGCCTCCGCCGGACGCCCTTTGCCCAGCCCCAGCTCGTCGCGATCCTGACGCCCCAGTGACTCGCCCGACACTGCATCCACAAACCGGACATGACGAAGGACATAAGGTTCCCCAAGATCAATCACATACAGAACCCGGGGCCGACGGCGATCCAGTTCAAATACAGTTTCCACGGCCGCATTATAAAACCCGCGTGATCGGAAGACGTCCTGAAAAACCGACGGATCCCTCCGGGCCCGCCTGCGCAGCTGAACTTCTGAGACCGGCGGACGGTCAGCGAGAGCCCGCATCACCGACACCTGTTCAAGTTCACGCCGCATATCCCGGTCCGGCACGCCCTCAATCCGTACCCGGTAACGAATCTCCTCAGCAAGTCCATCCCCCCCGAGGCCGAACGCGGCCAGCAACACCCAAATCCAAACATTCCGAAAACTCTGCATTAGAGTCATGAATCCCATTTCCCGGAAAATTCGCAAGACAAAGATCTAAAAAAAGGCTTTTTCAGTTAGAAAAAGCCTTTGGAATTGGAGCGGCCAGCGGGAATTGAACCCGCGTGTCCTGCGTGGGAGGCAGGTGCATTACCACTATGCTATGGCCGCAAATCAGTTGCGGTGTCGGAATGTAATCCGACCTTTGGTCAGGTCATAGGGGGAAATTTCCACCTGA
>PXDP01000121.1 GCA_003565035.1 PVC group bacterium
CCTGGAGGCGGCGGCGAGAGTAATTCCCGCCGCCATCAGGGCGACGATGCGGAAATATCCCCGGTACAGGTCCATCCCCTCCCCCAGGTAAGGGGTGAGGACTTGCAGCAGCCCCCCGGCAATCAGCACCCCCGCCAGTCCGGAGACCGCTCCGGAAAGCATCTGCATCCACATGCCGATGTCCATGCGCTCCGTGTTGCGGGTGTTGACCAGCAGGTAGTGGCTGAGGGTGAGCAGTAGAAACCCTTTGGCGACACCGACCACCAGAAAGACCAGGAGGAGAGCCGGCCACCAGACGGCGGCGGGCGCCAGGGCCCAGAACAGGGCCGCGCCCAAAAACATTCCCAGACCCAGCAGCAGGAGCGGACGGGGACCGGTGTGGTCCGTCGCCGCCCCCACCAGCAGGGAGGACAGCACGCCCCCGCTCACCTCCACGATGATCAGAATCAGCGCCGCCGAATCGGAAATCCCGTAGCCGTTTTTGACCGCGAGAACGCTGATGGGCGCCGTGAGCGCCATCAGACAGGCGGCCCCGCACCAAGTCCAGGAAAGGCGGCGGAGATACAGGTTCTCCCGCATCGTGCGCAGACTTTCCCGCATGGGACGGCCCGCGCCGCCGTCCTGCGCCGGGGGTTCGGGCACCCGGAACAGAATCAGTGAGGAGATCATCCCCACGACCGAACCGGTCATCAGAAACACCTGATAGACCTGCACCGAATCGCTCCAGCCCAGGATCAGGTTCACCGCGATCAGGGTTAAAAAATAAGCGGAGTAAAAGCGGAAATGGTTTTTGGCCTGAAAGGATCCCAGCTCGCCGGCGGGGCTGAGCGCGGAGAGCAACGGCACGGCATTGACCATCCCCATGCTGCGCAGGGAAAACAGGGCGAAGGTGCAGAAGAGAATCAGCGGGAGCACTTGAGTGCATAAAAATCTCGGAGCCCCCCGGCGATCAAACGCCGCGCCGCTGCGCCCGGGCCCAGAAATAGGTCGAGGAGAGGCAGATGTGGGACGGATGATACAGGCTGGAAAATTTGCCGAGCACCTCGGATTCACTTTCGAAAATTTCCGTGGCCATCAGCACCGGGGAGCCGACCGCCAGGCCCAGAACTTCTGACCATTCCTCCGGACAGCCCGTGGCCTCAATGCTTTGACGGCAGAAGTGAATGGTGAAATTCTGTTTGTGGCTCCACACTTCCAGAAAATCCACGCGCTTCAGGTCGGCGACTTGCAGTTGATCCGCAAAACGACTGGGGATATAGCCGGTATCCACCGCTACCACCTGTTTTTTCAGGGAGTCGGCCCGCTGAAACCAAAGCAACGTTTTGTCGTCACCGGGAAGCCGCAGTTCCCCGGCCAGAGGCTCTTCTGCGGTCCAATTGCGATTGCGGCGCAGCAACTTCCGCCGAATGGAAGGGGCGTGGTTTCGCATACTGCCGGTATAATCCACCTCCAGGGGGATGCGCCGGCTGGGGTGGGGGCTCACATAGGTGCCGCTGCCCCGGCGGCGCACCACCAGCCCCTCCTCCTCCAGAATGGCCACCGCATGACGAACCGTCAACCGCGAAACCGAAAAGCGCGCCCCCAGCTTCGCCTCCGTCGGCATCAGCCCGCCGGGCTCCCACTTGCCCTCAAGAATTTCCTCACGGAGTGTGGACGCAACTTTTTGGTATAGACTCACATTTTTCATACAATCCCCACGCACAGTTTATAAGTACAAGTTTTTATGTACTATCCATTGAAGTTGTTTTTATCAATAAAAATGAAAGGGTCAAAAATCATGACCCTTGTTTCCGCGGCAATGGAGTGGGCTAAGGTTCAGTCCATGAAAAGAAATTCACGCCAGTCCTCAAAGCGGTGGAAATTCACTTCCTCCAGCGGCGAGCTGGCGCTGAGTTCGCGTCCAAGGGGGAGATGGACGGAATAGTCGTAGCGGGCCAGATTCATAGACCAGCGGTCGCCCGGAACGGGGAGACGCCCTCTGAGCGAGGGGAGCGAATCGAACGGAATACGGGCGCATACGGTGTAACCCTCGTCCTGAACCGTCCAGTCGTTGGGCTGGCCTCGGATTTCGGTCTCCAGAAGAATGTCCTCATTGTTCCAGCGACTCCAGACCTTGTGGGCCCGGGCGCCCCGCTTCACAATCCAGGAGTCGTAGAGGGTTCCCCGGGGTGAGACGTTGATCTCGTAATAATCCGATTCATCGGCGTAGGGTTTGAGGAACATTTCCACCACATCCTCCTCCCAGACGGGCGCGTCCCGCTCCGTGAGCGTGGCCACGATGTCCCGGTCCTCAACCTCAAAGCGGATGTACAGGGCCTGCGAATCCCAGAGCAACCGGACATCGCTCCGGCTGAGCGGTTTCTCCAGGGTCACCGGTACGAAAAGCGGCACCGGATCGACCCGGACCCAATCGAGTTCACGCAGGGACTGCCCCGGGGTAAAAGCGGTTCGGGTCCGACGGACAGCGTGCGGACGGGAGATGAGTTCCCGCCGTTTGACGAGGAGGGCGTTGGTGTTGCTTGCATTCATTTCGGGATTCCTTTGCAGAAAAAATGAAGAGGTCAAACGTTCTTGTAGCTTGAATAATTCATCATAACAACCTTTAAATAATTCTATATTTTCGTTGACGCAGCCGCCCCCTGGTTGATAGCCATTCCCCTCGAACACTCAAAACCCGTGATGGAGTCCTCATGAACGTTCTTTTATTTTTGGTCTGTGTGATTCTGGTGACCGCGATGATCAAGGCGGTGCAAAACCATAAACAGGGCGGCACATGGGGGATGCCGCTGGCGGTCCTCTGTATTGTGCTGTCGATCCCGGTGATGTGGCTGAACTTCCGGAGTCCCCCGGCGGTTAACCGGGAGTCCCTGCGGCGAGAGCAGAGTTATCAGGACGCACTGGGGCTCAAGCTCGCCGCCGAAATTAATACCCGTTTCCCGCAGGGGCGGGTGGTGGTGGTCTCCGCGCCGGGTGCCCCCTCGGGCGCGGTCGAAACCCTCCGCCGCGCTATCACGCGCTCCGATCGCGTCACGGTCGCAGCCCCGGATATCGATGCCGAAGTGCGCCGCCTGCGGGCACAGATCGGCAATGGAGAGCAGTCCGAATGGGCCGATGAATTGGAGGACATGCTCCGCATGGAGATGCACCTGTCCGCGGAGATGCTCAACCGCACCCTGGAGAATCTGGCCGGCGACATGGACGTGCTGGTGTTCATGGCTCCCCTCCCCTTTGAGATCGAAGCGCTCGCGTTCTGGAACTTCAATCCCCGTCCCGCCGTGATCCTGGCCTCGGGCCAGGACATCTGGAATCATGACCGCCTCGGCGATCTGCTGCGGAATGGGTCCATTCACGGGCTTGTGGCCTACAATACCGACGCCTGGCGGACCCGGGGGCGTCCGCCGGCGGACCCGGAGAAGGCGTTTGCCGAGCGCTACCATTGGATCACGCTGGACACCATCGGCCTGCTGGACACCCTGCTGCCCTGATGCAGGGCGGACGCTCACGCTTCTCAATCGAACCCGGAAACAAATATGGATACGCGTCTTCAATTGGCCGGAACCCTCCGGGCTGCAGAAAAACAGGTCTCCGCCAAACGGGTCGTGGCCGGCTTTGATGCCTTTGTGGATCAAATTGTCCAAATCGTGGGCGAACGCCAGAGCCTCGAGCATTTCAAGCCGGTGCCGACGATCTCCGAATTCTCCGACCTCCTCCGCTGCGCGGCCGGTCGCAGTTCTTTGCGGGAGTTCGTCGTGCAGAGTCTCGACCCCGGCGGCTGCGCAGTCAACCTCGGCGATAGCATCGCCTCGCTGGGCGTTGGCCTCGATTTTTTTGGAACCCTCGGCCATCCCGCTCATCCCGCCTTCACGGACTTCGCGGCCAAATGCCGCACCTGCACCCCTTGGGCCATTGACCCGGGCTTCACCATGGCCATGGAATTCCAGGACGGCAAATATATGCTCTCCTCTGTTTCCAGCCTCGCGGGCTTCATGCCAGAAACGCTTAAGTACTTTCTGGCCGACGGAGTCTTTCAGCAGGCGTGCGCGAAGGCCGAACTCATCGCCCTCACCAACTGGACCCTCTTCCCCCACATGACGGACTGCTGGCGCTGTTTACAGGACGAGGTCTTTTCCCGTCTGCCGAACCGCCCCTTGTTTTTTCTGGATTTGGTGGATCCACGCAGCCGGGGGGATGCGGAGATCCGCGCGATGCTCCCGGTGTTGTCGCGCTTTGAGGACTTCGGCCCCTGCGTGCTGGGCGGCAACCTGAACGAGGCCAATGTCCTGGCCACGCTCCTGGGTCTGGAAACGGTTCAGGAGGAGGGGCCCGCCATCGCGGATCTCTGTGATTCCCTCCGGCGTGCTCTAGGCATTTCCGAGGTGGCCATTCACTGCATCGCCGGCGCGGCCGCAGCCGCCGAGGACGGATCGGTTTGGGTCAACGGACCCTACACCCCACGCCCGCGCAAAAGCACCGGCGCAGGTGACCGCTACAATGCCGGCTACTGTCTCGGACGACTGCTCGATCTGCCCCCGCGGGAACGCTGCCTCACCGGCTCTGCGGCATCCGGTTTCTTTGTCCGCAACGCCCGGAGCGCCACCCTCGCGGAGGCCGCCTGCCTCCTAGATGACTGGTCTGCGGACCGGCTGAAGGACTGACCAACCCTTGCGCCACGGTACCGAAACGCACAGGCGTGAATCAGACATTCCACTTGTCAAATTGAGTGCCGGGGAGATTAAGGTCGCCTATCCTATACCTTGGGGCATACTTATGAATACCTATCCATATCGGAGATGAAGATTGGGAAAGGGGTCAGTGCATTTTAACATTGTGAATTTTTCGGCCTTTACGTCCTAACAATTGTTATCGAGGTAGGACACCCGGTTGCCCGGGTGCCCCCTCCCAGATCCCGGCGTGCGGTTTTGCCGCACCGGGCTCATCAGAACGACTCGCTTTTACCTGCACCGAGACGTGCTGACCAAACTCGTCGGAGGCCACGATGTCGTAGTGCGGGACATTGCCCGTGAATGTGGTCGCGATGAGACCCCGGCGGGACAGCTCCGCCGCGACGAGGTATTCGCCGGTTGCCCCGACAAGCTTGTTAATTCGTCCTGTTGTCATGTATTGTCAGTTCTTGAGGATGTTTCCAGTTTCGCGGCCTCTGTTATCTGCACGACCTGGCAGGTAAGGCTGGCGAGCATTTCTTCTTTGTTGGCATTCAGCGGCACCTCCAAGGGTATCCAGATATGGCCACCGCTCATCAAGGCGTTTCTGTTCTCCACAAGCGGGGCGAGGCGGTCTCGGATTTCTTCGAAGAGGTATGTTTTCTTATGAAAGCACATCCAAATGGGTGTCGTGAATCCGGCAAAGGGGTCGCGGACACCCACGCTGTAGCAACTGTATCGCCTGGGGGCCATTTCTCTGCAAATGTAGCGATGTCCCACAAAACCCGAAACCGCCTTCCAAGGCATTACTCTGGGTCCAGTCTCCAAGCTTCGGGTGGTCAGGTCCGCCAGCGCAACCCACCAGCCTTCTTTTTCCCTCCAGGCCAGCACCTGTTCATCGGAGGTAAGAGGCTCAATGTCATCCCCGTTGAACACCCGGTACATGGCTTCAAATTGAGGCAGATCCCCTTGGATGTCGCTCTCGGTGGCGGACGCAAGTTCCTCGATCACCTGTTCCCAACTGATAACCGCCACATGTACCGGAGGACTCCCGGCCAACACCCAGGGGCCATTTGCAGAACAACCAAACGTCCTCTGCACATGATCCACGGACTCAGCGACTCTTCTGCCGGGCACTAATACTAAAAGGGAGCCCTCAACCTCCTTTGCCTGTAACGCACGAACGTACGATTCAAGCTGCCCTTTGCCGAATTCAGCACCGAGTTTCCCTTCAATTTTCACCAGAGCCTTACCCTGAGCATCGCGACCTTCAATGTCCGGACGTCCACCGTCGGTTTGAACCAGCTCAGGCTTCCATTCCAGCGTTTTGGGCAGCGCAATCCCGGCAATCCGCCCGACATAGCCGGTAAAGGCGATGTTGGCGGCTGGCTGCCGAAGCAGGTACGTCAGTCCCTGGGTGCATAGCAACTCTCCTTGTCGGCTGAAAGATGCAAATTGCGCGAGGTGTCCGAGAAGTTTATTCATGACGATACCTCTTTTTCCGCAAAACTGGGGCGGATTTCAAGGTCATTATCTCTGACAACTAAAAA
This sequence comes from PVC group bacterium, assembly GCA_003565035.1. Lineage (GTDB taxonomy): Bacteria > Verrucomicrobiota > Kiritimatiellia > SS1-B-03-39 > UBA6053 > PXAS01. Next base: position 6,212 of record PXDP01000121.1, read on the forward strand.
AACAGACCGACGCAATGCGGTCTGTTCGGGGGGTGCCCCCCGCACTACGCAGCGAGGGCAATCGCCCGTGCGGCAGCGGGGCGGTTGGGATCGACACCCCACACGGGTTTGGCCTCGGTCGCGGCGGCGTATTCGTCGTCGGCGACCACCACATTCATTTCG
>PXDP01000464.1 GCA_003565035.1 PVC group bacterium
GATGTCATCAATTTCCTGCGGTTCGCTCCACACGGTAAACGGATACCGCGCGGCCATGGCCCGGACCCGCTGTCCATGATTGTTTTCCTGCCAGGCCACGTACACGGTATCGCCCACATAAAAACTTCGCGCCTGGGACAGGGTGGCGTTGGCACTGATGTTCTGCCAAAAATCGGTGTAGTCGGTAAAATCCGTGACGGGTTGCGGTCCATGGACATTGTCGTCCGCATCGATCCAGAAATGGAAAATTTGCAGGCTGTTGGTTTCGCCGTCCGGCACATCGTTGGGATCATATTCCAGCCGCCGATAAAACCCGTGGACCCGCCCCTGTCCATCCGCCATCATGTCCCAGCGGTGGTCCAGCATGGAGCCGGTTTCGGACGGATCAATGACCGTGCCCTGCCCCCGGCCAATGGGCGTGCTCAGCACCGTCCCGTCCAGACGCATCCACTCCTCCGTCTCCGCATTGAATTTGACAACGCTCAAGTCCTCATTGGTGGTGGCACTTCCACTTTGCCGTTCGGAATACCCCACAAACACATCGTCGCCCCGGAAAACCACATCATGGGAGACATAGTGGGCGAACAGCCCGTCGTTGTCAAACAACCGTCCGTCACTTTGCCGGGTGCCCGGGAAGGCCGACCACGTTTGGGTGTCCGCGTCCAGCACAAAAAGAGAATGCCCGGTGCCCGACTGCCGCATTGCCAAAGTCATCTCGCCCGTATGCGGATGTTTCGAGAACCGCCAGTAGGTTGACCCCGTGCTGGCCGACCATCCGGGAATGCCGTTGTTGGAACGATTATCCAATCCACCGGTCCACCCTTGATGAATGGGCGTATCCGAACGGTAATACCGGAAATTGCTGTTCCGTCCGTCGTAAATCATGTGTACATGGCCGGAGGTGTCAATGCCCACCGACATGTATCCGTGCCAATTGGACCCCGTGGCCGGCAGCACGTTTGCATCCTGACCGATCCGTGCCCAAAGTGACCACGCCGTGCTCCCGGATTCGCGGTACCGCCATTGCACCACCGGCAGACGGTCCAGCGAAATATACCCCACCACCTGCCATAGCGTGCCGTCGGGGGCTTCGAAGGACGCAAGCGGCTGACGGTCCTGAAAAGAATAGCCGGCATTTTCCAGGCTGCCATCCCCGAAACTGTTCAGCAACTCGGCATGAACAAAAATCTCATCCGGATCCGGTGGTGGAAGCGTGGTGAAACTCACGCTAAACACGTCACCCGCGCCCACCGTATTCCGGGCCCGAATTTCCATCAAGTATGCCGTCTCCGGACTGAGAGCTTCCAACGCAACCGGCGGTGCGGCAGCCGTCTGCCAAGTCCCCTCATTCAAACGGAATTCGAACAGATCCTGATCGGTTTCCGAATACGAAAAATGCACCGTGGCTTGCGTGTCAGACACGGTGAGGGTGCCGAACGTGATGGTGCCTGCGGGCGGATCTTCATGCCCCGGGTCTTCATCCCACGGCGCCGGAGCCGGATGCGTTTCCGGGTCGTCGCTCCATGCGATATACTCCACCTCAAAATCCAGGTCGGGATCCGTGAGGAAAAATCCGATCTGTCCGGCGGTATGGGCGGTGTTGGTGGCCGTTTGCCGCCACGAGGAGGGCTCCGGCTCTCCCTTTGTCCAAATTTTTACTGCGTGCTGACCGCCGGCGAGGATGCGATGACGAATCCACACCGGAGCCGTCCCTTCCGGTCCCCCGGGCCAGTCCGTTCTGGTCCCCATATCGTTCAGACTTCCGTTTACATAATAATCCAGACGCGTTCCCCAGCCTCCGCTCGAAAAATTGAGATAGCGGTAGCGGTAGCCGTTCTCTCCGGAACCCATCATGATGCCCGGCGGGGTATATCGTTTCTGACTTCCGCTGTTGGGGCGAACCAGCGCCAGAATCTCTCCCTGATCCACAAACGCAACCCCGCTTCGCGCCAGACTGGCGCGACTGGAACTGTGTCGGAGGCGCAACACCCGTCCGGAGAGAGCCGCCGAATCCTCCAGAATTTCCACCTCTGTGAAGGTGCCCGAAAGCACATCGTATGGGAGATCCTCCAAGCTGGCCCCCACAGCGTAGGCACTGAAATCGTCAAATCCGTTGCCGCCAGACACCGGGGCGGAACTCAAAAAAGCGACTGCACCTAATCGCAGCGTTAATCCCGGAATTCCCCGGTATTTGTGGCTAGGCAGGAAAAAATTCACACGGAGTCGACGACAGCACCTCTGCTGAACGCATCGCAGGAAAGACAAAAAAACACGGCGAATCAGTAAAAACATCTTGCGTAAAACCTACACCAAAAAATTCGGAAACAAAGAAATTTCCGCATTGAACTTCGTTTAAGCAAAATATTTAGTTACTTAGAAGTTACTAAAATACCCTGATCAGCTCGTCTGCGGGAGAAGGATTTTTTACCGATTATTTCATCGTCACTGACGGCAAAACCCTCACCGCCATTCCCGAGCCCGGAACGCTGGTACTGCTGGGGGATGAAGAAGCCTCTTTCGCGATCAGTCTTTGGTCTCCGCCCGGCGCAAATCGAAGGCGTAGATGCCGCCGGTGCCGCGCACGATAAGGCGGCCGTCGACCACCGCTTCGCTCATTTGCGTGCTGTGATAGCCCCTGGCCCTGTTGATGGGGATGTTCCAGATGTCACCGAGGCGGCGAAAATCATCGTCGGCACTGGCGAAGCGATGTTGATTATTGGGAAACATCACCCGGTCCCCCAAGCCGATGGCGAAACTCATGCTGCCGATAGGGCCGCGGTCGGCAAGGACACGGACCTCGCCGGTTTCCAAATTGACACGGTGGAATTGATCGTCCGGCGTGCCTTCCCGGCCAAAGCTGTAGGAATGTCCGTCGTGTATCATCAACAATCTGCGCCCGGTTTGATCCTGGGATTTTTCCAGGGTCCAGAGCCGCTCGGGGCCGTCTGCGCGGATGCGGAACCCGGCGAGGTGGTAGTCGTCGCCCTCATGTGCCTCCACGATGGCGGTAAAGATATGGCCTTCTATGGGTATGGGGTAGGAACGGGGGATATAGGCCACATCTTTTTGCCAGAGCACCTGACCCTCGGCAACGGTAACTGCACTTATGGTTTGATTGGTGCGGACCAAGACCACGGGTTCGGTATGCCCATGCCAGAGGGAGGGGGTGTTTTCACTGGCGATCACGTTTTCGACACGCCAGCGCAGTTCGCCGGTTCCGGTATCAATCGCCACCAGATCTCCACCGAAATTTGTGCCGAGGAGCAGTCCATCAACAACGATCCGCGTGCCGGCGTGAAAACTTCCCGCATCCGGGCGGGCGTTCTCCGCCAGCGAACGGGCCCGGTTCCGCTGCATGCCCTCGTAAAAGCCAGGCAGAATGGACTCCCACAGAACCTCCCCGGTATTGGCGTCCATGGCCCACAGTTTACCGCCCGAACCGACGGCAAAGACTTTGCCCTCCCCCACGGACGCGGTTGAACCCGGGGCCTCTTTCCAGGTATTGTAGAGATTGAGCCCGGTCTGTTCGAAGCGCTGTTTCCAGAGGGTGGCCCCGGTTTCGAGGTCAATGCAGATCACCACATCGTCGGCGAGGATTTTCCAGGATTCATTGAGCTGTTGCCGTCCCCGGTCCCGGGCGACCGCTTCGGCGGTGGAGGCCTCGCCGGCGGGTTCATAATAGTGCAAAACCACCTTGCCGTCGTAGACCACGGGCGAGGCGGCCCCGCCGCCCGGTCCTGCCACCAGGTTTCTCCCGATATTGCTGAGGCCGTAGCGGGGGATTTGCGAGCGGGCCGGAGGGGTGCGCTCGCTTTTCCAGAGCATCCGGGCCTCGTTGAAGTTGTCGATCAGGGGCGTGCCGCTGCTCCCCGCGCTCAAGGAATGTTTGGGTCCGTGCCAGGTGGGCCAGTCCACCCCCGGATCCGGGTTGGCGGCCCGCACTTCTTCAGTAGGGACGGTTCGCCCGCCAACGGCGCCGGCGGTTTCGCGCACTTGGTGGTGTCGGACGTGGTATTCGCCGGAAAGCTGATCGCCATTAATCGTCAGATCAAAGGTGTAGGCGATTTCATTGGTGCCCCATTCCTGAGGCCAGCCGGGGTTGTTTGGGTCAAAGCGCAATGAACCGTGCAGTCGGTTTCCCTCAAGCTGAATGTCCGCATCGAGTATTTCGGTCACAAAACCGCGCCCGCTGCCGCGGAACAGCGGTTCGACCGTCACGCCGGCAAGCTGCCCGTCCGCCAGTTCCACCAGGGCGGTCACCTCGCGGACCATGCCTCCGGCGGCTTTGAAGGTGATGCGGTGCACGGCGTTTGCGGGGTCGGATGACGCGCCGTTGAACCGTTCCGCGGTGCCGCGGACCGCGTGTCCGGTTTCCCGGGTGCCGTGATACCCGTGGGGTGTTTCATGAAAGACGCTGGTCTGACCGGTCACGGCGTTGTTTTCCACCCCGGCGTCAAAGGTGAACCGGTATTCGCCGCTGTGGGGATAGGTGGCCTGTATGTTGATCGTGGCCTCGCCAGTGATCCGCTCGCCGTCAAACCGCGCCTCGGCGTTCACCTCTTCCAGCAGCCTCCAGGGCTGATCGCGTATCGGATGGGCATCTGCGAAAAGAAGTTCCTCTCCTTTCACCACAAGGTCAAGGATCACCTCCCGCTGCCAGTTGGCCGAAGGTCCGCGCAGCGGCTGCCCCATGTTCAGGAGAAAGCGCACCGGAACCTTGGCACTGATGGGCGCTTCCAGGTTGCCTTCGGCGGGTCCGGTCCACGCATCGCCCGAACGGAGAAAGCGGATTTGGTCCAGGGTCACCACCGGGGTGTCATGGTTCACGCTCTCATCGGTCAAAAAGTAAAATCCAGCGCCGTAGGTATGACCCAGCTCCAGGCCGTACCGGGTTTGGTGGGCACCGGCGAGGGTTCCGTCCGCAGCCACTTCGGCGTCGAGGTCGATGACGAAAAAGCGGTTGTTGCGGCGTCCGCTCTGGAGCACGATGTCCACAGTGCCACGGAGTTGATTATCCGCCAGAGTCAGGGAAGAGACATCCACACGACTGCCCGCGTACCGGTCGCCGACATACACCCAGCCCTGAAGAAAATCGCCATCCTGGTAGTTCAGGTGCAGGGTCATATCCTGTCCGTCACCGCCGTGCGCACCCCCCATAACCACTTCAAACCGCTGGAAATCCGCGGGCAGGGTATTCGCGAGGCCGGGGGAAATTCCGCACAAAAATCCGGTCAGAACCAGCGTTGCAAGGCTTCCGGGTACGTTTAGTTTACAAAATGACATGTCTGTTTCCTTGGTTTTTTATATTTCGAGTGCGGACCTTAATCGAGTCGGTAGGCTTCGATTTTATAACTGTGGTCGGTGCGGAAGAAAATGCTGCGGTTGGCGAAGGCGGGAAAGGTGAGCACGAAATACGGCTTAGCGATATCGGCTTCGAAAAAACGCTGGGTTTCGGCCATCTGTTCCGGGTCGGCACTCATGACCCAAAACCCCTCCTCATTTTCAGGCCCTTGGTTGACCGCGCGGGTGAACAGCCAGCCGCCATAGTGAGCAATAAAGGGATTGCCCCCGGCGGGACGGATGTCTCCCACCGGCACTTCCCGGATCGTTTCCCCGGTCGCGGGATGAAAGGCGCGGAGCTGCCCGTCCACATGCATGTAGGCCACGTCCCCCGCAATGAGAATGTTGCTGCGGTATTCACGGATCCGCCCCCAGCTCCAGAGAGGTTCCAGGCCGTTAAGACTCAAACGGTACCCCTTCAGACTGCGGTCTCTGCCCCCTTCAGCGCGGGCGGCCATGATCACGTATTCATTGCTGACGCCAAGATTAAAGGCACAGGTTGGCGAGTGATGCCCCTCCCCGCTTTGCCAAACGGTCTCACCGGTCGCCAGGTCGAGGAGCGTCAGATGAAAAAGACTGACCGCAAGCACATAGTTCTTTCCTCCCAGGTTCACCACCTTGGGATTGGAACCGCCCGCGCCGACTTCCGGGGCCTCCCACTTCACCTCCCCGGTGCGCACGTCCAGGTCGACATAACTGTTAAACGTGTCGTAATGGTAAGTGGTTCCGCCAGAGGTATCCACCCGGTGCCACCGCTGATCATTCACGATCACGAGGCCATCGGCGGCCACCAACGCGGTCAGCATGTCCCGGTTGAAACGCGCGGCCATGCTTCGGCCCTCCAGAGCATCCTGAAGATAGCGCATGTGGCGGTCATGCCTTGGCTGAAGTTTATGGATCCACCGTATCTGTCCGCTTTTGGCGTCGACCCCGAAGACCTTTGCGGAGGTGCCGAGCGCGACCACCATGCCATCATGGTAGACGGGAGTGATCGCGGAAGCGCCCTTGCCGAAGAAACCGTAATTCAAGCCCTTGTCCGTCAGCACCGTCTGCCACACCGTTTTACCGGTTTCCTGATCAATGGCCACCAGGATGTCTTTGGCGGCCACCAGCCACCGTTCGTTGCCGCGAACCAGATTGCCCTCGATGCGCGGCATGTGAACCTCCGGCTCGTTTCCCGCTTCCGCTTTCTTCTCTTCCCCAAAGCCCGCTTCCATCAACAGATCCATGTCGCCCACTTCCCCGGCGAGAATGCGGTCCAGCGCCTGTTCCCGCGAGAGGGTATCGCCCTCCACCGGCAGCGGGCGCCCCTGGATATCGATCCCCAGAACGCTTGCACGCTGCGTATCATACACCGTTCCCGTCGGCCGGTAGAAGAAATGAAACACCTTGCCGTCGGCGGCGATGGGGCTGGCAAATCCACCGGTTAGAGGCCGTTCCATATCCATCAACCCATCCATTCCCCGCCCGTCGTCAGCTGATCCCCGGCGCCCCGGAGGAATATCGGCTTCACTCACCCAGCGACGGGTCGCTTCCGTGATTTGCGGGTTTTGGAGCGTGACCTCACCCACCGTGGTGCCTGCCTGACTGTCCCAGCGCCACATCGGCCAGGCATCGGCTGCAACACAACGGGGTGAAAAAAGACCGATCCAGAGGGTGAAGGCAAAAGACACCGATGCAAAGATCGGGGGAAAAACAGACGGGACAAAAGAACGTGTCATCATGATTCGCTTTGTGTGAGGCTAATGAGAGGTAAGTAATCGGAAAGAAACAAGTCTAACAGACCCTGCATATTTCCGCTACAGCACGAATTCAGACGATTTGTTGAAATCAGACAAACGAAAATAAAAAGCCTCTTTAAAATACCTGTTAAATTACGGCCTTACCCCCTCCACACATTCGCGGGACGGCTCTGCGATTCGCGGGACGTTACCCCTCCCCACATTCGCGGGACGGCATGGGTCTTCTAAACCGCCATGGCAATCGCCACGGTGATAAGCACCGCGCCGATCAGGCGGTAGACGCCACGGGCTTTGCCGCCCTGCTTTAATTCCACGTTGGCAAAAAAATGACCCAGCAGCCAGACAAACACCACGCTCCAGATCCCCCGGCTGCTGTACACGATATTGATCTGCGCCACTTGCTGATACCGGGCAATGGCAAAAATCAGCAGAAAACTCTGCCCTGCCAGCAGAATTCCGCCCGGGATCAGGATCTTCCAGGCTTTGGCCGTCAGTGACCGGATGCCCGCGCCGTCGGGCAGCAGAAACAGCAGGGCCAGCAGCGCCGAGACCGCCATGGCCGGCGGAACGAATAACCCGAATCCAAGCCGGGGACTCCAATATTCAATCACAATGTCCGCTGCGGCAAAAAAACCGGCGGCCAAAAATGCGCACAGCATCGCTGAAAAAGCGTGAGGAGACCGTTTATGCTTCCCCGGATTGATTTGCAGTGCCGCAACCCCCAGCGTGGACAATCCCGCCGCGATCCAGACCTGAAGCGGCAAGGCCTCCCGTAATCCCACTGCCAAAATCACATTCACCAAGATAACCTTCAGGCCCATGACCGGTGAGACAATTGACACCTCTCCGATCGAGAGCGCCAGGATGGTGAATCCCTGCCCCAGGACAAAAAACACACCCAGCAGAACCACCGGCCAGAAGGGTTGCCCCACGGCGGGAAATTGGCTCCAGTCATAAAACTGCGCAAAAAATAATGCCAGCAGCACATTGCAGAAGGCGGTGGTCACCCGTCCGGTCACGCCCGCCTTCCCGGCCGCGTTCAAAAACAGCGCCGCCAAGGCATAAAGCATGGCGGAGGCAAGCGGCATCAGGATGGCGGGGCTAAACATGACGCCTATCCTCTTAGGAAATTTGACAAATACAAGAATTTCGCCGCGCGAATGCGGGGAAAGACCCCGGAGGTTAAGACCGGGGCTGCCGGAGTACGGAGATCCCATACGCGGGCAACGTCAGCCCGTCCGGGCCGGGAATCTCGCCAATCAGCACATCGCCGTGCCGCAGGTCGCGGAGTTCCTGCGGTGTGTCGGCGTGGTTGATCAAAAACAGCAATTGCTTCTCATCATCGTAGCGAACCACCGCCTCCACCTCATCCGGCAGATTCGGCAACACCGGGTCCAGCCCGGCACGTTCAACCAGAACAGGTCCATAGGCCTCCATGAAGGCCGGTGTCATGATGGTGCCCACATAAAGCACACGCCCATGGCCAACCTTCCGGCAGGTCACGGCCGGCGATCCTGCCGCGTGGCGGGTGGTCCAGGCCGCCAGCACCTCGGTGCCTTCGGCCGGCTCCAGAATCTCCACCCAGCCCTCGGCGGTATGGGGCTTTCCGTTCCACGTCATTTCCCAGCTCCGCTGATCGGACCGGTTTTTGCGACTGTATTCCGCCACCTTCACCCCGGCCAATTCCGATAAAAAGCCCGGAGGCGTATCGGCGATCACCTGATTATCCGCATTCCGGGTGGCGCAGCGCGCCCCCAGCACCAGGGTGCCGCCCTGTTCCGCAAACGCCTGCAACTGCGGCAGCCAGTCCGGATTCATGACCTCCCAATGCGGGATGATCAACAGTTTCAACCCGTCCAAAACATCCGCCGGATGCACACAGCCCACGGCATAATGCTTTCCAAAAAACCAGCGGTGAATCTCTTCGGCATGGTTGGAAAGCGAGGGCAGCCCAAACGGCAGCGTGGCCCGCGCCTCCATCGCGTCGTAATCCGCGAAGGCCACCCCCACATCCATCCGCACCGATGTTCCAAGCAGTTCGGGGCCCAGAATGGCCATCTCTTTGCCAATCGCGGCAATTTCGTCATAGCGGCGGCGCGGAACATTGTCATGATCCAGCACGCCACACCAGTATGCCTCCGCGCCATACCGGCAGGTGCGCCAGCGGAAATACAGGATTCCGTCCGCGCCATGCGCCAGTGAGGCATAGGTCAGCTTGCGGATTTCCCCCGGATCCGGATTGTCATGAAAATACGCGGCCTGCCCTCCCGGACCGGACTGATGTTCAGGAATGATGAAATTACCGGACCAGGCCCGGGTCCGGTCCAGATTGAACGCATGGTCGGAGGCCCGCGTGGTGACATCAAACGAAAATCCCGGATAGGAATCATATCCGAGAAAATCCAGATCCCGGCCAAACGCCCCCCGGTAATCGATGTGCGCGAAACAGCCATTATGAAAGACAAACCAGTCCGGCCTCGCCGCGCGGAGAATGTCAATTTGCTCCCGCTGCACCCGGGTGACTCGCCAGCTCAAAAATCGGGCGTAATCCAGTTGTTGCCGTAACAGACCCCAAACAGAAAATCTGTTAAAGGCAGTGGGCGGAGGTGACCTGGGAGGGGTTTTGCAGACATCATAATCCCCAAATGACAGAAACACGCCATTTTCGCAATCTTCTAAAAAAAGATTCATCTTGAGATTGACACTCGCGGGCCTTCTGACTAGTTTCCGCCCTCCCTATCCGGACCTCCGCAAGCGGTCGCGGCTCACTTTTTAAGGAACTTTCAAATGAAGACAACTTTTCTCAAAGAAACAGAATTAGACCGCAAATGGCATGTGGTTGATGCCGCCGGCAAGCCGGTGGGCCGTCTGGCGACCGAAGTCGCCCAAATCCTGCGCGGCAAGCATAAACCCTCCTATGCCCCGCATGTGGACAACGGTGACTTCGTAATTGTCGTCAATGCCGCCAAAGTCCACCTTTCCGGCAACAAGGAAGAACAGAAAATTTACAAGCATTACACCGGCTACGCCAACGGACTGAAGGAATTCACCGCCGCGTTTATCCGCGAGCGCAATCCCGAGCGGATCGTCCGCCAGGCGGTCTGGGGCATGATTCCCCGCACCCGTCAGGGACGCCAGGTCATCCGCCGCCTCAAGGTCTTTGCCGGCCCCGAACACACTCACCAGGCCCAACAGCCGCAAGCTCTCGAAGTCTAATTAAGGAACCGATCCTCCATGGCTACTGCAACCACTGAATTTATCGCCACCGGCCGCCGCAAAACTGCGGTCGCCCGCGTCCGCCTCACCCCCGGTGTGGGGAAACTGTTCGTTAACGGAAAAGAATTTTCCGTGTATTTCGCGGACGAATCTCTCCGCAGCTATATCGAACAGCCCCTCGAACTGGTGAACGCCAAAGACCAGTTCGACATCCAGGCCCGCCTCGACGGCGGTGGCATTGCCGGTCAGGCCGGTGCCCTTCGCCACGGCATTTCCCGCGCACTTGTGGAAGCCAACAGCGAAAACCGCGACATCCTCAAAGGCAACGGCTGTCTTACCCGTGACGGCCGCATGAAAGAGCGTAAAAAGCCCGGTCAGCCCGGCGCACGCAAACGCTTCCAGTTCTCCAAGCGCTAATCCGCAGAGACCTGCGTTTCAAAAACCTCCGGTTCCCCGGAGGTTTTTTTTGTGCGGCCCGGACGGGGCCTTTGACTTCGCTTAAAACGGAAAAACCACCTGAACATTTCCGCCGCCAAATGCGGGCCGGTGCAGGCGTGCAGACACCAACAGCGTCAAATGGGCCCCGGTTTCCTCCCGCAGCGTCCACCGCCATGCGGGGGCAAATTTTCCATAAAAATCCGCCGTGCTCCAATCTTCTCCGTTTCGTCCGGCGCGGACACCGGATTGCTCGATTTGGTGATAGCCGAGAAAAAGAGAAGGCACAAACGTCAGGGCCCCCTGCATGGGGATTTCCCTGCCCCAATAGAGTGTGGCTTCCCGGCGGTCCTCCTCACTGTCGGGTGCGGGTCCGCTCAGCCCCTCCCAGGTCTCCTGAAAGACGAGGTACCGGAACCCGGCCCATTGAGAATGGCCGCCGGCATCACGCCAACGGACTTCTGTGGTCGCACTGCGGTAAAACCGGTCAAAATCAAAATCATCCTGAAGCGGCGACAAAACCCCCTGCCGGAGACGGGATCCCCGGAGACCTTCAGCATAAACCTCAACGGACACATCCTCCGATACCCGGACCTCCACACTTCCCCCTCCGGACTGCGCCCGGTTTTTTGTCTTCACCCCGGCCACGGTATCACGGAGCACCGTCCGGTTGTTAACCTGGGCAAACCCTTTCAGTGCCACCCGCTCCGTCAACCAGCGCTCCCCGCGCAAAAACAAAGTGTACGGACGGGGTTCATAAACGGCCGTCTCACTTTTGCGGTTGAAAATCATGTCCGGCATCACCCAGACAAAGCGGAACATGCTGCGGCCCGGATCGGTCCAGGACAGGTCGATGTGGGTATCGATCGCGTCTTTTTCCGCAACCACATCGCCCCAGTATGAAAGCCGCCATTGTCCCAGCTCCAGCCCCAGCCCGATCAGATTCCAGTCAAACCTGCCGTCAAAATCCTCATCCCGCCGGAAGCGGTATCCTGAAAAAAACGGTCCGTCCAGCGGGATATGGGCCGTGGCCTCAATGCGGGTATAAAATTCATTGCGGGATATGCTGCCCGTGGTTCCCTGAAGCACTTTGTCCGGGACCGGCTGCAGACGCCCCAGATACGGCATGGGCTGATAGCTCAGCCGGTGCAGAAAAGACATGCCGTCATACGCAAACGGACGCCCGTCCAACTGATCACGCCGGAAAGGGGTGGGTTCATAGGGATGAAGCATCTGCGCCCGCAGCGGCATCAACAACAGGCCTGATAAAACAAAAAAAAGACCGCAATGCCTCAAACGTCCGAAAGGATTGTCCGGGGCAAAAACTCCGCCGGGAATACGTTTATCCATGGAATTTCTCAGGATTTCACAATGATTTTTTTGGTATAAAGGCGGGCGTCATCCAAGGTGAATTCAGCCGGTCCGGCGCTGAGCGTCTGGGCGGTGCCGGCACCCAGCCCCATCCGGCCGGCTTCATGCAGGGGAACCCCGGCCAGCCAGTTCAGCGCCGTAACCCCCGCCACGGTATCCCCGCCCCCAATAGGATTCACCGGCTGAATCTCCGGCAAGGTATACGCCCAAACCTTCCGGCCTTCGGCAACAAATGCCCGGCGGGGTCCATCCGTAATCATGACCGCGCCCGCGCCCATTTCCATGAGCGCATGCATCCCGGCCTTCACATCCTCCAGAGCTGTGGTTTCCCTGAGTTCATCCCGATTGATTTTCACAAAATCCGGTTTCAGAGCCAGTGCGGCCCGCAGTGGCGCCCCTTTGGCATCCAGAATCACCTTCCGTCCAGCGGCTTTGGCCAGTTCCACGCCGGTGGCATACACTTCATCCGGCGCGTCCACCGGAAGGCTGCCACAGAGCAACAGCCCCGCGTGAAACGGCAGCGCCTGTTCCAGTTTGGCAAACAGCTCCCCCCATTCCCCGCAGGACAACGGCAACGCATCCTCCACCAGCTCCCGAATCCGGTTTCCCTCCGCAGTCTGCAGCGTCTGACATATCCGGGTTTCCTCGGCCACCTCGATCCAGACCCCCTCCAGCCCCTCCTCCCGCAACAGGGCCTTCATCCGCCCGCCATTCATTCCGCCCGCCGGCCCCAGCAGAGTGGCCTGGCCTCCGCCCCGCACCACCGCCCGCGCGGCATTCGTCGCTTTGCCGCCCACCGACCAGCGCACCTCCCGCGTCCGCACCACATCCCCGGGAGCATCCCAATCCGCAAACCGCAGCCCCCGCTGCAGCGCGGGGGTGGGACCAAAACACAAAACAGGCAAAATCGTTTCCATACCCCAACCATGAACCCTCAGTCCGGAACGTCAAGTGCGAAAAAGATTTGACCCATCCCATTGGATTCGCTTTAGTGCCGCCTTTTCATCCATACGCTAAACCACTCAAATCATTATGTCTACGAAACCGATCATTTACTATACGAAAACCGACGAGGCCCCCGCACTCGCCACCTATTCGCTGCTCCCCATCGTCCAGGCGTTTGCCAAACCCGCCGGCATTGTCGTCGAAACCCGGGATATTTCTCTGGCCGGACGTATTCTCGCACTCTTCCCCGACTACCTTTCCGACGGCCAGAAAACCGGGGATCATCTTGCCGAACTCGGGGCCCTCACGCTGACACCGGAAGCCAATATCATCAAACTTCCCAACATTAGCGCCTCCATGCCCCAACTGAAGGCCGCCATTTCAGAACTGCAACAAAAGGGATACGGAATTCCCGACTATCCCGATCATCCCGCCGATGCCCGGGAAGAGGATATTAAAGCCCGCTACGACAAAGTGAAAGGCAGCGCCGTAAACCCGGTTCTCCGCGAGGGAAATTCCGACCGCCGCGCACCGAAAGCCGTCAAAGACTACGCCCGGAAATTCCCCCACCGCATGGGGGCCTGGTCCCCGGACTCCAAAACCCGCGTGGCCACCATGGGACAGGACGATTTCTTCAGCAACGAAAATTCCTTCGTGGCGCCCGCCCCTCTCGAGGCCCGCATCGAATTTGTCAACCGTGACGGAGAGGTCACTGTCCTGAAAAACGGCCTCCGCCTGCTTGAGGGCGAAATTCTCGACGCGAGCGTCATGCGCAAAGCGGCACTGATCCGCTTCCTCGAAGAGCAGATGCAGATTGCCAAAAACGAGGGCGTTCTTTTCTCCCTCCACCTCAAGGCCACCATGATGAAGGTCTCCGACCCCATCCTCTTCGGCCATGCGGTCAGAGTCTTTTTTAAAGACCTCCTCAGCAAACACGGCGACGCCCTGGCCTCCGCCGGCATCAACTTTAACAACGGTCTTGGCGACCTCACCGCCAAACTGGACAAATTGCCCGCATCGCTGCGCGCCGAAATCGCCTCCGCCCTGGATGCCGCCTATGCCGCCGGTCCCGACCTCGCCATGGTCAACTCCGACAAAGGAATCACCAACCTCCACGTCCCCAGCGATGTCATTATCGACGCCTCCATGCCCGCCATGATCCGCGAAGGGGGCAAAATGTGGAATAAAGCCGGTGAAACCCAGGACACGCTCGCCGTCATTCCCGACAGCTCCTATGCCGGCGTGTACCAGTCTGTGATCGACTTTTGCAAACAACACGGTGCGCTTGACCCCAAAACCATGGGCTCCGTTCCCAACGTCGGCCTCATGGCCCAAAAGGCCGAAGAATATGGTTCCCACGACAAAACCTTTGAAATTCCGACCATCGGAAAAGTCCGCATCGTGACTTCCGATGATCGGAAACTGCTCGAACACGATGTCGAAGCCGGGGACATCTGGCGCGCCTGCCAGACCAAGGACGCCCCCATCCGTGACTGGGTGAAACTGGCCGTGACCCGCGCCCGGGAAAGTCAGACCCCCGCCATTTTCTGGCTCGATGAGGCCCGCGCCCACGACAACGCCCTTATTCAAAAGGTTAAAGCCTGCCTGAACGAACACGACACCGCAGGCCTCGACCTCCGGATTCTCCCGCCCGCCGAGGCCTGCAACGTCAGCCTCGAACGCATTGCCAAAGGCCAGGACACCATTTCGGTCACCGGCAATGTCCTGCGGGATTACCTGACCGACCTCTTCCCGATCCTCGAAGTGGGCACCAGCGCCAAAATGCTTTCCATTGTTCCGCTGATGAACGGCGGCGGCCTCTTCGAAACCGGTGCCGGCGGTTCCGCGCCCAAACATGTGCAGCAGTTTGTGGCCGAAAATTATCTCCGCTGGGACTCGCTCGGCGAATTCCTCGCTCTTGCGGTCTCCTTCGAACATCTGGCCAAAACCTTTGACCTTCCCCGCGCCGCTCTGCTGGGCAAAACCCTCGATGCCGCCACCGGCACTCTGCTGCAGAACAACAAATCCCCCTCCCGGAAACTCGGCAGCATCGATAACCGGGGCAGTCATTTCTACCTCGCGCTTTACTGGGCCAAAGAACTCGCCGCCCAGACCGAAGATCCCGAGGTTCAGGCTCTCTTCAAATCACTGGCCGAAAATCTCGCCGCCAACGAAGAGAAAATCACCGCCGAACTCATCGCCGTCCAGGGCCAGCCCGCAGATATTGGCGGATACTACCTGCCCGACGACGAAAAAGCCTCGGCCGCCCTGTGCCCCAGCCCCACCCTCAATGCACTGATCGCGGGCTGATCCGGTCATCCGCGCATTCCCCGGTCGCATCCCCGTCCCGACAAGAATTTAGTTGATCTATCCGTAAATCCGGATAATAGAATTGATATGAAATTAACTGACCATCCTTTTCTGGAATCCCTGCATCAGCGTATTTTAATCCTGGATGGCGGGATGGGCACCATGATCCAGCAGCATAAGCTGGCAGAAGCGGATTTCCGGGGAGAACGCTTTGCCGACTGGCCTTCGGATTTGCGGGGAAACAATGATCTGCTGACGCTGACCTGTCCGGAGGTGATTTCAGAGATTCATCGCGGCTATCTGGAAGCCGGCGCGGATATTCTCGAAACCAACACCTTCAACAGCACCCGTCTCTCCCAGTCGGATTACGGCATGGAGGAGATTGTACCCGAACTGAACCGGGAAGCCGCCAAACTGGCCCGCGCCGCCGCGGATGCCTTCAGCACCCCCGAACGGCCCCGCTGGGTCGCAGGGATTCTCGGCCCCACCAGCCGCACCGCCTCAATTTCGCCGGATGTGCAGGATCCCGGTGCCAGAAACGTCACCTTTGAGGCACTGCGGCAGAATTATGCCGAAGCGGCCCTGGCACTGCTGGAGGGCGGCGCGGATCTGCTGATGATCGAGACCTCGTTCGACACCCTCAACGCCAAAGCCGCCGGGTTCGCGGTGCTGGAAGTTCTGGAATCCTGGAAAAAGCCGGTTCCGGTACTGATCTCCGGCACCATCACCGACCGCTCCGGCCGAACCCTGTCGGGTCAGACCCCGGAAGCCTTCTGGTACAGCATGAAGCACCTGCATCCGGTGGCCATCGGCTTTAACTGCGCCCTGGGGGCCAAAGATTTGCGCCCCCACCTGGAGGAAGTCTCCAAAATCGCCGACACGTTTATCACCTGCCATCCCAACGCGGGGCTCCCCAACGAATTCGGCGGCTACGACGAAAGTCCGGAAGACATGGCCAAGGTCATCGGCGGATTTGCGAAAGACGGTCTGCTCAACATCATCGGCGGATGCTGCGGCACCACCCCCGAGCATATCCGTGCCATTGCCGGGGCCGTGGCCCCCTACCCTCCCCGGGCACCCGCCAAACCCAAACCCTACACCCGGCTGTGCGGACTGGAGCCCTTCGTCATCCGCCCGGAAACCAATTTCGTGAACGTCGGCGAACGCACCAACGTCACCGGCTCCCGTAAATTCGCCCGGCTGATCAAAGAAAACGCGTACGATGAAGCCCTCGATGTGGCCCGTCAACAGGTGGAGAACGGGGCTCAGATCATCGACATCAACATGGACGAAGGGATGCTCGACGGCGTGGAGGCCATGCGCACCTACCTCAATCTGGTGATGGCCGAACCGGATATCGCCAAAGTGCCGATCATGGTCGACAGTTCCAAGTGGGAGGTGATCGAAACCGGACTGCGCTGCGTGCAGGGCAAGTGCATTGTGAACTCGATCAGCCTGAAGGAAGGCGAAGAGCCCTTCCGGCGTCAGGCCAGACAGGCACTCAAATACGGCGCGGCCGTGGTGGTCATGGCCTTTGACACCGCCGGTCAGGCGGACACCCTCGAACGCCGGGTGGAAATTCTCAGCCGCAGCTACACCCTGCTGGTCGACGAAATCGGCTTTGCGCCGGAGGACATCATTTTCGATCCCAACGTCTTTGCCATCGGCACCGGCATCGAAGAGCACGCCCGCTATGCGGTTGATTTTATTGAGGCCTGCGCCGCGCTCAAAACCAAATTTCCCCTCAGCCACATCAGCGGCGGGGTGAGCAATCTGAGTTTCAGTTTCCGGGGCAACGATCCCATCCGCGAAGCCATGCACAGCGTGTTTTTGTATCACGCCATTCAGGCCGGCATGGACATGGGCATTGTCAACGCCGGTCAGCTGGCGGTCTACCAGGACATCGAACCGGAACTGAAAGCCCGGGTCGAGGACTTGATTTTCAACAAACGGGACGATGCCACCGAGCGCCTGCTGGAATTCGCCCAAACCTTCAACGGCAAAACCCGCGAGCGCGTTGTGGACATGTCCTGGCGCGAAAAAGAAATCACCGCGCGCATCTCCCATGCGCTCGTGCACGGAATCGACGCCTTTGTGGAGGCGGATGCCGAGGAGGCGCGGGTCACGCTCGGGTCACCCCTGGCGGTCATCGAAGGTCCGCTTATGGACGGGATGAATGTCGTCGGGGATCTCTTCGGCTCCGGCAAGATGTTTCTTCCCCAGGTGGTCAAAAGCGCCCGGGTGATGAAAAAAGCGGTGGCCTATCTCGAACCCTTCTTTGAGACCGCCGACGGCGCGCGCCGCGAGCCCAACGGACGCGTCATCATGGCCACGGTCAAAGGCGACGTGCACGACATCGGCAAAAACATCGTCGGCGTGGTGCTGCAGTGCAACAACTACGAAGTGATCGACCTGGGGGTCATGGTGCCCTGCGCCAAAATCCTCGACGCCGCCCGCGAGCACAACGCGGACATCATCGGGCTGAGCGGACTCATCACCCCCTCCCTGGACGAAATGGCCTACGTGGCCTCCGAAATGGAGCGGGAAGGATTTGAGATTCCCCTGCTCATCGGCGGAGCCACCACCTCCAAAACCCACACCGCCGTCAAAATCGATCCCGCCTACACGCACCCCGTCATTTACGTTCCCGACGCCTCCCGCGTGGTCGGCGTGGCCGGCAAACTCGTCTCCAAAGAGCACAAACCCGCCTATATCCGGGAAATTGCCGAAGAATACGAAGGCTACCGCAGCCGCCGCAATGCCGGAAAGGTCACCCTCGCCCCGATCGAAGAGGCCCGCAAAAATAAAGCCCCCATTGACTGGAGCGCCTATACCCCGCCGGAGCCCCGCTTCACCGGCACCCGCATTTTCGATAACATTTCCATTGCCGACCTGGCACCCTATATCGACTGGGGCCCCTTCTTTTCCGGATGGGATTTGCACGGCCCCTACCCCGCGATTCTCGAGGACGACATCGTTGGCGAACAGGCCCGCGAACTCTTTGAAAACGGGCAGAAAATGCTCAAACATCTCATCGAGGACGGCCGCCTGCAGGCCAAAGCCGTGGTGGGCTTCTGGCCCGCCAACAGCGTGGACGACGACGATGTGGCCCTTTACACCGACGAGACCCGGTCCACCGAACTCACGCGCCTCCACTTCATGCGGCGTCAGACCGGCACCGGCGAAAACATGCCGCATGCGTGTCTGGCCGACTTCATTGCGCCCCGCGAAACCGGCCTGCGCGACTACATCGGCGGCTTTGTCGTCACCGCCGGCATCGGCGCCGAAGCCATAGCCGACGAATACGCCGCCGCGCACGACGATTACCAGGCCATCATGGTCAAAATCATTGCCGACCGCTGCGCCGAAGCGCTTGCTGAATACCTGCACCGCCAGGTGCGCACCGAGCATTGGGGCTACGTTCCCGACGAAGCTCTCAGCAACGAGGATCTCATTCAGGAGCGATACCAGGGCATCCGCCCCGCCCCCGGCTATCCGGCCTGTCCCGATCACACCGAGAAAGCCACCCTCTTCGACCTGACCCAGGCGGAACCCGGCATCGGCGTCCACCTCACCGAAAGCTACGCCATGTTCCCCGGCGCCGCCGTCAGCGGATGGTACTTCAGCCATCCCGACAGCTTTTACCTCAGCGTCGGCACCATCGACGAAGACCAGCTCCGCCACTATGCCGAACGGAAAGAAATGACCCTCCGCGAAGCCCGCCGCTGGCTGGCACCCAATCTCGCTTAAAGCTCCTGCGTTCTTGTCTTGCGACTTGCCCCGGCGGTCTTTAAAGATGTCTCATGATTTCAAATGAGTATCTTATCAACATCACCGCCCGTCTTAAAGAACTTGAAACCCAAATGTCCCAGCCCGATGTCGCGGGCAACCGGGACAAAATGAAAACCCTTTTCGCCGAGCACAAACAGTGCAAAAAACGGCAGCAGGTCGCCTCCGACTACCTGGCCGTCGCCGGTCAGCTTGAGGAGGCCCGGACCATGCTGGAGGATCCCGCCCTCGATCCGGACATGCGCGAAATGGCCGAACTCGAAGCCGCCGAACTGACGGAAAAACTTCCTGCCGCCGAGAAACAGATGCAAATGGCGCTCCTGGACCCCGATCCGCACGACTCCCGCAACGTGGTCCTCGAAATCCGCGCCGGCACCGGCGGCGAAGAGGCGGCTCTCTTCGCGGCCGACCTCTTCCGCATGTATTCCCGCTACGCCGAATCCAACCGGTGGACCTGCAAAATTCTTGATGCCGCCGATGCCGATATGGGCGGCTACAAAGAAATCATCGCCGCCGTCGAAGGCGAAGACGTCTACAAAAAGCTCAAATACGAGAGCGGCGTCCACCGTGTGCAGCGCGTTCCCGCCACCGAGGCCAGCGGACGCATCCACACCTCCGCCGCCACCGTCGCCATCCTCCCCGAAGCCGAGGAGGTGGACGATGTACCGATCAAACCCGAAGAAATCCGTATCGATATCTTCCGCAGTTCCGGCCCCGGCGGTCAGTCCGTGAACACCACGGACAGCGCCGTGCGCATCACCCACCTCCCTACCGGCCTCATCGTCCAGTGTCAGGACGAAAAATCGCAGCACCGCAACCGCGAAAAAGCCATGCAAGTGCTTAAATCCCGCCTGCTCGATCAAATGCGCCGCGAGGAGGACGCCAAACGGGCCGGAGACCGCAAGGGCATGATTGGCACCGGCGACCGCAGCGAACGTATCCGCACCTACAACTATCCCCAAAACCGCATCACCGATCACCGCATCAACCTCACCCTCTACCATCTCGACCGCATTATCGAAGGCGATCTGGACCAGCTCATCGAACCCCTGGTGGATCACGACACCGAAGCCCGCCTCAACGTCGAACTGGGCCAGGCCGCGTCAATATAAACCACGAATGGACACGGCGGACAGGCATCCGTGTCTATCCGTGTCTATCCGTCCATCCGTGGTTAAATCTCCTTCATAACAATGCTCTACGCCGACTTCATTTTTGACCTGATCCTCTCGATCGCCCTGGTGGTGCTCGGCATGATCACTCTGCAGCAGAAAACCCCGCGCGAGGCGGTGGTGCAGCTTATGATTTTCGGGCTGCTTGTCGCCCTTTCCTGGATTCGCATCGACGCACCCGACCTCGCCCTCACCGAGGCCGCCATCGGCTCCGGGGTCACCGGTGCCCTGCTGCTCGCCGCCCTGCGCCGCCTGGGACTCCAGCAGACATTCCCCCCACCCGCGCCCGCCGCCATCCGCTTGCCGGTCACCCTCGGCTGCGCGGCCCTCGGCCTTCTTCTCAGCCTGATCCTCATCCAATCCTGGGATGAACCCGCCGGGCTGACCGACATCGTTTACGCGCACATCCCTCAGAGCGGCAGCGCCAATCCGGTAACCGCCGTCATTCTGAACTTCCGTTCCTTCGACACCCTCCTCGAAATCGGGGTCCTGCTGGTGGCCGCCCTCAGCGTCTACACCCTTTCCGGTCCCGCCGCAGGCACGCCCGTGCGGCCGCCGGGTCCTATTTTTATTCTCTACCTCCGCTGGATGACCCCCATCTTCTGGCTGGTCACCTTATACATGGTCTGGATTGGCGGCCGCGCCCCCGGCGGAGCCTTTCAGGCCGGTGCCCTGCTCTCCGGTCTCGGCGCCCTCACCCTGCTCGGCCCCTCCCCCTGGCCCATGCGCCTGCGCCGCCGTGTCGTCCGCTGGGGGCTCACCCTCGGCTTCGGCATGTTCCTCCTCGCCGCCGCCTGGCTCTGGCGCTACGGAAATCTGCTGACCTATCCGCAGGACCACGCCAAGACCTGGATCCTCATCATCGAAGTCGCCTGCACCCTCAGCATCGGCATCTCGCTCACCGTCATGTTCGCCGGCTGCGCCGGATGGCTCCACGAAGATCCGGAGGCGGTGACATGAGCCTCCCGCCCGGTGCCCTGCTGTATGCCCTCGCCGGCGTCTGGATCAGCGTGATCGGCCTGCGCGGCGTTCTCGCCGAGGAGGAATGGTTCCGCAGAATCGTCAGCGCAAACGTCATGGGCAGCGGGGTGTTTCTGCTTCTCGTTGCCCTCGCCCGCCGCGCCCCCGACGGACCGCCCGACCCGGTGCCCCACGGCATGATCCTCACCGGACTGGTGGTCGCCGTCAGCGCCACCGCCCTGATGCTGGCCCTGCTCGGATTTCTGCACGACCAACAGGACGGGGAGGACGACACATGATCGCCCAGCCCTGGCTGCTCTCGCTTCCGGTAATTTTCCCCCTCATCCTCGGCGTGTTCACCCTGCTGATCCCGGCGCAGGCCCTCAAAGCCGCCGGCAAAACCGGGGCGGTGGCCACCGCAATCACCACCCTGCCCCCTCTTCAATGGGTCTGGCAGGCCGGACCGCTTCATCAAACCCTCGGCGGCTGGGGCGCGCCCCTGGGGATCGACCTCTATCTCGACGGCCTTTCCTGCCTCTTTCTGCTCTTTGCCGCCCTCACCGGCGTCTGCATCAGTTTCTATGCCACCGAATATTTTCCGCAATCCCCCGAAGGCCATCGATCCCGCACCGATCTCTTCTGGCCGCTCTGGTTTGTCACCTGGGGCGGCATCAATTCCCTCTTTCTCACCCTCGACCTCTTCAACATCTACGTCACCCTCGAACTCATCAGCATCGCCGGCACCGGACTCATCCTCATCGCCGGCACCCGCGGCGCCATCCGCGCCGCCCTGCAATACCAGATGCAGGCCCTCATTGCCGGACTCATCTACCTTCTCGGCGTCGGCCTCATCTACAACGCCCTGGGCACCCTCGACCTCCAGCTCATCGCCGCCAGGCTCGAACCCTCCCCCCTGATCATCACCGGGCTGGGGCTCATGGTCACCGGACTGCTCATTAAAGCCGCGCTGTTTCCTGTGCATTTCTGGCTGCCACCCGCACACGCCGATGCCCCCGCACCGGTCAGTGCGGTTCTTTCCGGCCTGGTAGTCACCGTCGCCTACGTCATCGTCTTCCGCCTCTGGTTTGCCGGATTCCACACCATCGCCCCCCCCGCCGTGCCCCGCCTGATGGGCATCCTCGGCGCCGTCGGCATTGTCTGGGGCGGACTGCTCGCCCTCCGCCAGGAACGCCTCAAACGCATCCTCGCCTACTCCACCGTCAGCCAGGTCGGTTATCTCTTTCTCGTCTTTTCGCTGACCCTCGACCGCCCGGCCGCCCAGGGCCTCGTCTGGGCCGGCACCGTCTACATGGCCATTGCCCACGGACTCGCCAAAAGCGCCGCCTTCCTGGCCGCCGGCTGCCTGCAGAAAACCGAAGGGTCCGACACGCTCACCGCCCTGCGCGGTGCCGCCCTGCGCCAGCCCGCCGCCGTCATTGTGCTCGCCCTGGCCTCCATCAACCTCATCGGACTCCCCCCCTCCACCGGCTTCATCGGCAAATGGATGCTCCTCAAAGCCTCCTTTTACACCCGGCAATGGGGTATCGCGTTCGTGATTCTCGGGGGCGGTCTGCTCGCCGCCGCCTATCTCTTCCGGGTATTTGAGGTCCTCATGAATCCCCCCGCCGAGACTCCGGGTCCCGCCGTCCGGCCCGCCCCCCGCCTGCCCCTCGGCCGCGGGATTCTCCTCCCCGCCATGCTCCTCGCCCTGGCCACCCTCATTCCCGTACTCTACATCACCGCCCCCGAAGAACTTCTCCGCATCGGTGCCCCCCTGAACTTCAGCCGCTTCATCACCCCCGGAGGCGGACAATGAACCCCGCCTGGCTCATGCCCCTCGGATCGCTCTTCCCGCTCCTGCTGGCCGCACTTGCCGGTCACCGCCTCTTGCGCAACCATATCCTGCATCTGCTCCCTCTCGCGGCCCTGCCCGCCCTCGCCGCCGGCATCCTTCTGCCCGACGGCGCCACCCTCACCCTCCCCAACGCCCTCCTCGAAGCCTCCTGGTCCATGGACATGACCGGACGTCTTTTCCAGCTCTTCACCGCCTCCGGATGGTTCTTTGCCGGACTCTATTCCATTTTCTATTTTCAGACCTCCCCCCACAAAGGCCGCTTTGCGATTCCGTTTCTCATCGCCATGAGCGGGAATTTCCTGCTGCCCACCACCTCCGACGCCGTGACCTTCTACAGCGGGTTCGCGGTCATGAGTTTCGCCTCCTGGGGGCTCGTCGTTTACTCCGGCACCGAAGAAGCCCGCCGCGCCGGACGCATCTACCTCGCCCTCGTCGTCCTCGGCGAACTCATGGTATTCCCCGGCCTGGTCAAAGGCGCCCTCTGGGCCGAAACCGCCGACCTCGCCGCCATCCGCAGTCACTGGGCCCTCGATCCCGATCCCCGCCTGCAAATCGCCCTTATTTTTTCAGGATTTGCCATCAAAGCCGGGCTGTTTCCGCTGCATTTCTGGCTGCCGCTGGCCCATCCGGTCGCTCCCACCCCCGCCAGCGCGGTCCTCTCCGGCTGCATGATCAAAGCCGGCCTCCTCGCCTGGATCCGCCTCATCCCCCTCGGCGAATTCGCCATGCCCATTCTGGGACAGACCGCCGCCATTCTCGCCGCCTGCGGTCTGGTGCTCAGCCTCGTGGCCGGCCTCAGCCAGACCAATCCCAAAGCCCTGCTGGCCTACTCAAGCGTCAGCAAAATGAGCCTCATTGTGCTCCTGCTTGCCCCCGCCATGCTCGAGCCCGCGCTCACGCCCCTCGCCCTCACCGCCACCCTGCTTTACGCCGGCTTTCATTCCCTGCACAAAACCGCCCTCTTCCTTGGCTCCACCCTCACCCCGAAACTCGGAGCCTGGTCGCAAATCCCGCTGGTGCTCCTTTGCGCCTCCTTTGCCGGACTCCCCTGGCTCAGCGGCGCCCTGCTCAAGGTCCCCATCAAAACCCTGCA
>PXDP01000002.1 GCA_003565035.1 PVC group bacterium
AGTCGCTCTACGGTCAGGACATGGCCCGTCGCTACTTCGGATCCGTCCGGGAAGACCTCGCCCCCTACCATGTCAAAGACCCCGATATCGTCGCCCAGATCGCTCTCGAAGTCGATCGCCGTATCCGCGAACTCAAGATCAGGGACTGGCACAGGAATCACGACGTGCTCAACCGCATGCGCAACGAAGTCGATGACGTGCTCTTCGAGTACGCTTCTAGAAAGGGCATGGAACTCCCCATCGACATTCAGGACCGCATCATCGACAAGTGCATCGAAATTGCCCGCGCCAATGCAGACCAATAATTCCACCCGTAGCCTGGTATACGGCAACCGTCATATCGACTACCACATCCAGCATACCGACCGGAAAAAACTCCGCCTCACCGTCACACCCAAAGGCCAGCTCCAAGTCTTTGCACCCCTTGGTGCCGATCCCGAACACGTCGCCCGTCTTGTCCACGAAAAAGCAGCCTGGGTTTTCCGAAAGCTCCGGCACGTCCAGGACTTCCACCCGCTCCCCACGCCCCACAACTACCTCAGCGGTGAAACCTTTCTCTATCTAGGCAGACAATACCGCCTCAAGGTCCACGCCGACACTCTCTCCCCAGCAAAACTCAGAGGTAAATTTCTCAACGTCACCGTCCCCGACAAAACCGACACCAAGGCCGTGGAGGCCTCTGTGCAACGCTGGTACCGTACTCGGGCCAACGACATCTTTCCCCGCTATCTCGAACAAGCCAAGGCCATCGCCATGCGCCATGGCATCCCTGAACCCACTCTCACCATCCGACGCATGAGCACCCGCTGGGGAAGTTGCACCGCCCAAGGCCGCATCACCCTCAACCTCGCACTCATCCAAACCCCCATCCACTGCATCGAATACGTCATCATGCACGAACTCTGCCACCTCAAACACCACAACCACTCCAAAGCCTTCTACAGCCTCCTCACCCGTTGCATGCCCGACTGGCAGCAACGCAAAGCACTCATCGATAAAATCGCTCTTTAATAAGGAACTTACCGAATCGGTGTTCCTTCTGCAAACAAACCCAGCTCAGAGTCGTGAAAATAAAAGATATCTGTATCCCACTGCATCATTCTGACGACCATCATTCTGACTTCTCTTCCCCTCCCTCATTATTCTGCCCAAAATTATTCTGCCATTCCCCTCTTCCTCTTCATCATTCTGACGACCATCATTCTGACTCCCCTGCCCCTCCCTCATTATTCTGCCCAAAAAACCGGCCCGGATACTTGATCCGGGCCGGGCACTGATTCAGCGGGAATGCTCCTTTACAGAACCAATTCCAGTTTCTCCTCGGCATCATCCCGGTCCTTGCGGCTCAGGAAGGCATCGAGCATTTTCTCCAGGAGTCGGATGGCCCCCATGTAGCCCACGGTGGGGAACTGGGAGTGGCCGACCCGGTCGAGGATGGGGAATCCGTGACGGATCAGCGGGATGTCCTCGTCTCGGCTGATGTATTTGCAGTAGGTGTTACCGATGATGAGGTCCACCGGCTCCTGCTTGATCCACTGGTGCAGCAGGAACATGTCGGCACCGGCACCGTTGGCGATTTTCACCTCCGGCACCCGTTCCTCAAGGCGTTCGAGCACGCGGGTTTCAAACACTTTTCCGGGGGTGCCACTGACGATGTACACGGGGCGCATGTCGAGGTCGGCACAGAATTCGGCCAGGGCGACAATCTGATCGGGATCCCCCACCAGCGCCACCCGTTTGCGGTCGAAGTACTGCTGCATGTCGGACATGAGGTCCACCAGACGTCCGCGCTCTTTTTCGATCTCCGCAGGCACCGCCACCCCGCAGACTTCATGCAGGGCACTGATGAAGCGGTCGGTGGCCCGGAGGCCGATGGGCAGATCCAGCAGATGGGCCGGCACGGAACATTTCTCATTGAGGCCTTTCGCCGCCGCTTCGGAGGCGAAGTGACCCAGCGCGAAGGTGGCACGGCTGCCGCCGGTGCGGCGCAGCTCCTCCACCGTGGTGCCGCCGTCGGGATAGAACTGCCGCTCCCCGTCCAGGGCCGTGTCGAGCACGTCGGAGGTGTCGGGAAAGAGAATAAACGGCACGTTCATGGCCTTGAGAATTCGCTTGATCTCCCGCATATCCGAGGGCTCAACCCAGCCGGGGATCACATTGAAGGTATCCGCGCTTTTGGGATTGGCCTGCGACAGATATTTCACCATCGAGGCCACCATGTTCGAGAACCCGGTAACGTGCGAGCCGATATAGCTGGGGGTGTTGGTGTGGATCACCAGCTTGCCCTCCGGCACAAAGCCCTTTTCGATGGCCTTGGCGACAATCGAGGGGATGTCATCGCCGATCGTCTCGGAGAGACAGGTCGTGTGCACGGCGATGATGTCGGGCTCGTATGCTGTGAAGATGGTCTGGATCGCCTGGGTCAGGTTCGCCATACCCCCGAACACCGAGGTGCCCTCGGTGAAGGAGGAGGTGGCGGCCATAACCGGCTCCTTGTAGTGACGTGTGAGCGCACTGCGGTGATAGGAGCAGCAACCCTGCGATCCGTGACTGTGCGGCAGGCAGCGGTGAATGCCGAGGGCGGCGTACATCGCCCCCACCGGCTGACAGGTCTTGGCCGCATTCACGGTCAGCGCTGTCCTCGGTTTAATGTCTGTATTTGTATGTCGTAGTAAACTCATGTCAGTTTTTCCAGGGGGCTTTGAGATGTTTCCAGACGGAGGCATTGATCATGCGGTCAATGTCGGCCCAGAAGTTGACGGCGCCTTTGAAGCCGGCGTAAGGTCCGCCGTAGTCGTAGCTGTGGAGCTGCTTGCAGGGAATGCCGAACTTCTGAACGCCGTATTTCTCTTTGATGCCGGCGCAGAAGATGTCGGGTTTGACTTTCCGCAGCAGCATCTCGGTTTCGTGTTCGCTGATGTCGTCGATGACGAGGGTGTCTTTGTCCATCTCGGGCATCATACCGACGTAGTCGGAGAATTCGAAGCCCTGCTCCGTCAGCTCGGCCTTGCGGACCTGCTGTTCGGGACGGAACTCGTCCTCGCTGCGCTTGACGGTCAGCTCCTCGATGTTCCGCGAGTCGGCATCCACCTTGATGGAGGGGAGGACTTTGCGGCCTTCGTAGTCGTCGCGGTGGGCGAACTCATATCCGGCTGAGAGCGTTTTCATGCCCACCTCGGCGAAGAGATCCTGGTAATGGTGCGCCCGGCTGCCGCCCACAAAGAGCATGGCCGTTTTGCCTTCCAGATGCGGTTTGTGCAGCTCCCGGGCCGCCGCGACCTCTTTCATCTCCTCGGCGATCACCTCTTCGACCCGGGCTTTGAGCCCTTCGTCGCCAAAGTAATCGGCGATTTTGCGGAGCGATTTGGCGGTCGAGTCGGCGCCGATGAAGTTGACCTTGAACCAGGGCGTGCCGTACTTTTCCTCAATCATCTCAGCGATGTAATTGATGGAGCGGTGACACATCACCAGGTTCAGATCCGCCAGGTGCGAACGCTCGAACTGTTCGATGGTCGAGTTGCCGCTGAAGGTCGCACAGAGCGTGATCCCGCAGCGTTCGAACATCTCCTCGAGCACAAAGGCGTCGCCGCCAATGTTGTATTCGCCCATGAGGTTGACCTTGAAGTCGCCTTCGGGCACCTCGGTGCCGCGGCCGATCACATGCTTGAACAACTGGTTGTTGGCAATGTGGTGGCCGGCGGACTGGGAGACGCCTTTGTAGCCCTCGCAGGAGAAGCCGAAGACATTGATGCCCAGTTCCTCGCTCATTTTGCGGGACACCGCATGCACGTCGTCCCCAATCAGTCCCACCGGACAGGTGGAAAAGACCCCGATGGCCTTGGGATGAAAAATTTCATAGGCTTCACGGATGGCCTGAGCGAGTTTTTTTTCACCGCCGAAAATGATTTCATCGTCCTGCATGTCCGTGGAGAACATGTAGTTCATGAAGTTTTCGGATTCCTCGTCGGGAGGACGGGTCTGGTTGCGGCGGGTCAGCCAGGCATAAAAGCTGCAGCCGACAGGGCCGTGAACCAGATTGATGATGTCACGGGTGGGGCCGAGCACCACGCCTTTGCAGCCGGCGTAGCAGCAGCCGCGCTGGGTGATGATGCCGGGGCTCGTGCGGGTGTTGGCTCCGATGGCGGGGACCTCGTCTTCCGAGGCCCCCTCCTTCCGGTTCACCACCATCTGATTCCCGCGTTTTTTCGCGAGCTTGGGCGGATAGGCGGACAGCATCTGTTCTTTCAGATCCGCCGCGTTCAGGGTTTCTGTACTCATGGGAGTTTCCTTTCGAGTCGGTGGACTCAGTTGAACAGACCGTAAGACATGAGAAGCTCTTCAAGATCCTCAATGGTCAGGGGAGTGGGGATGACAAACATTTTGTTGTTGTCGATGGCTTTGGCCAGGGCACGATACTCATCGGCCTGACCGCATTCCGGATTCCAGTCGATCACCGTCTGCCGTTTGATTTCCGCGCGCTGCACGTCGTTGTTGCGCGGCACGAAGTGAATCATCTGGGTTCCGAGACGTCTGGCCAGCTCATTGATCAGGTCCGCTTCGCGGTCCACCATACGGCTGTTGCAGATAAGTCCGCCGAGTCGGACACCGCCGGCTTCGGCAAATTTCACAATGCCTTTGCAGATATTGTTGGCGGCGTACATGGCCATCATTTCCCCGGAGACCACAATGTAGATCTCCTGGGCTTTGCCTTCGCGGATCGGCATGGCGAATCCGCCACAGACCACGTCCCCGAGCACGTCATAAAAGGCGTAGTCGAGTTGCTGGTCGTCTTCATAGGCACCGAGCTGCTCCAGCATGTTGATGGAGGTGATGATCCCGCGGCCGGCGCAACCGACACCCGGTTCGGGTCCGCCCGACTCCGTGCACAGGGTGCCGCGGTATCCGGGTTTGAGGATGTCGTCGAGTTCAAGGTCCTCGCCCTCTTCACGAAGAGAGTCAAGCACCGTGCGCTGGGCGAGACCGCCAAGCAGCAGGCGGGTGGAATCCGCTTTGGGATCGCAGCCGACCACCATCACTTTACGGCCCATCTCCGCGAGGGCGGCGACGGTGTTCTGGGTTGTGGTCGATTTACCAATGCCACCTTTTCCGTAGATGGCCACTTTGCGGTAGGCTTTCGCCGCCGCTGTTTCAGTTGTTTCTTCAGTCGCAGGCATAATCATGTCAGGGTTCTCCGTTATGGATTAGGGTTCAGGATGACGGATTTGATTTTAGCAAAGCCCGTGCCAACCGATGAAAACCCCTTTAAACATTGACTGAAATCAAAATGAATCCGGATCAGCCCTCATAGGGGCAAAAGATAGGAGCAGAAAAATCTGACAATTTCGGCAGGATTGATGTGGATAGGAAATGAACGTCAGAATGATGCGGGTGGTGCAGGGATGAAAGAAGATGTCATAATAATTGACATCAGGATGATGATCACGGGGGATGAATAAAGATGTCAGAATGATTGACGTCAGGACGATGATCATGGGGGAAGAAAAAGGGCGTCAGAATAATTGACGTCAGGACGATGATCATGGGGGATGAAAGAAGGCGTCAGAATAATTGACATCAGGACGATGATCATGGGGGATGAAAGAAGGCGTCAGAATAATTGACGTCAGGACAATGACCATGGTGGATGAAAGAAGATGTCAGAATGATTGACACAAGACTACAAATGTACAATAAATTTAAAAGGAGTAGAAAAATGCCGATTCAATGCGACATAGAATTGCGACCCGTGGATCAGTCCGCGTTTCATGATCTGAGGCAGCTATTTTGTATCCACGAACTACACGGAGGACGAGCGCCGGGACCTGAAATGGAACACTGCAGACTGGCATGAAAACGAGCACAGTACAAAGCTTGCCGGTTTTCTGCGCGCGTTACTTTTAGACTGGGGCATCGGACTGAATATCAATCTCTACCAGGAGGCATTGGTTCATTTGCTTCAGGGCTCATTGGCCGAAAGGGATATTCCCGTTGAAGAAAACCATCTTCTCCTTTCCACCGAACGATGGCCTGTGCTTCAGGACTCCGGTCTTTTTCATTTATCAACGATTCGAAATCAACCCGCGTTTTATGAACGAAATCTGCTGAAATTTTTGAGCCTAACTCCCTACAGGCACCTGTACTGGACCAATATCAATAAGCGAAATGTTCAATGCAAAACCTTAACCCTTTAAGCGTAATACCGGCCATACCAACCAACCTTATTCGCCCATCCCATCCATCATTCTGACGTAAATCATTCTGACGCTCTCCTCCCCTGCAAACCTTCCCCATCCCATCCATCATTCTGACGTAAATCATTCTG
>PXDP01000075.1 GCA_003565035.1 PVC group bacterium
GCTCAAGTTCAAAGGCATCGCGCTCCACTGCGATTGCCGTTTCGAGGCGATCCTCAAAGTCGGCGCGATCCTCGTCGAGGAGTTCTCTATCGCGTCGCATTTGCCGTTCCTGTTGTCGTAGGGTTTTCTCGCGGCTTTCAAGCTCTGCTTCCCGTTCATCCACTGCAGTTTGCCATTGTGCCTGTGTTTCTTTTTCCTTCTCGGATACCGCCTGCTTGTGCTCCTCGAACTCTTTGAATTTTTGGGCAAAGTCTTCTTTCAATGCCTCGTGTGCCTGTTGGCTGCTATTAAGATCTTCGATGTAACGTTTTGGGAAACCTTTGTTTGCATCGATTTCGCGCTCAAGAATCGTCTTCTCGCGTTCTTCCAGTTCCGCTTCCAATTCTGAGATGTGAGTGCTTTTTTTCTCAAATTCTTCCGCCTGTGTTTGGATCTCTTCCCGTTGCGATTTTAAGGCCTCGCGTTCTTCGCGGGCTTTAGCTTTTTCTTTCTCCGCGTCGTCGCGTTCCTTTTCGAGGCGTTTGTTTATCGTTTTCACGACTTTTAGGGTTTCCTTTATTCTGGACAGGCCTTCGGCCTCCGACATTCCTACCTCAGCCGAGGATTGCTCTTCTGCCGGTTTCAGATCCTCTTCCGTTGCGATCTCAAGGACAGCGTCTTCCACAACGCTGATTTCGTCGATTTGCGTTGGCGGCTTGCCACCTGTTACTGGATTTGGTGGTTGAGTTTGAACAGGGGGGGTCTGTTGGCGATTTCGGTTCTTCTTTTTAGACATGTTTATTATCAGTTATGGATTCTTTCAGAATTATTTAAAGGGAGTTCAAGTATTGAGGCCACGATTGAGAAGCAGTCGGACCGCAGTTCTTTACATTCTTCAAGTGTGACCTTTGTCCCACCAGCATGTCCGGCTTGTCCACCTGTGCTGGTAATTGCATCGATCAACTCCAGAAGGTTCGGGTTTTCTTCAGCGACCCTACGCAATGGATGTTTTTCGACTTCGGCGGCATACATTATCTGTCCGCAAATCGAAGCAGTCAGCTTAGAGTGATGGTCGAACTCAACGACCGAGCGGATGTGACTGGGCTTGGTATTGAGAAAGCGCTGTGTGGGATTGAGTCCGAGTTCCTTCGCGGCATACCGGTAAGCCTCCTGGTAATCGGATTTATACTTTAAAGGAAACCAATCCATCTTTCCGGTCCTCCTATTGCGGTCTTCAAAAAACACACGTTTCCATATTTCAGCTGGGGGATAGGACTTAATGCACCAAATAAAAACGGACTCCAGCACTTTGAGCAGTTCCCGGGGGAGTCCGTCAGATCTTTCCGGTAGATCCAGCGCCATGATATATTTGGCTTCGAAAGCGACAAGTTCTTTTGAGACTCCTTCAAATCCATCAATTGAGCTTGTGAAGGCCCGGTGGATGCTACGCTTTGCGTCCTCAGTCGCACGTTCCTCCCACTCCCTGAGGCCTTCATACCCTGGCCGATAGCCAGCACGCTGTAGCATTCGATCAATGCTTTTTTTCAGACTGGCTTCAGTTTCTGAGCATTCACGCACAGTGGCGTATAGCTCGGGGATTTCTGCATGACCAAATGGATCGCCGACAAACCATTCTGGCGGGGCTTTCCTGCCCTCATGGTCTGCCTCCAGCTTGTCTGCTAAATAGATTATGGTAGTCAGATAAACGTAGCGGACCTTCGGGTCGATTTCTGTGATCTGTTCGACCTTTGCTCCGGAAATCTCAGCAACGATCTCAAGTTCTGAACCCTCATCTTCGTAGGGTGACTTCTGCCCTGTCTTTTTCTGACGACTCTGGCGTTGGATGGCGTGAAGGACATCTTCAGCAGTCGGAGGAGAAACTTGAGTTTCGCTTGGGAAATCCAGCCAAACCGGGCGGGTGTCATATGGCTTGCCTTCAGTGCCTAAGTGAAGGGTAACTCTGCTCTTGTCATACGAATGTTCACATAAATTGAGATCTTCGACAAATCGGGGTAGCAGTTTCCCGGTCCAAGGATTTTGGAAGACAAAACCACTGACCCATTCGTAAGACAAAACCGAGTCACTTTGCAGGGCTTCGCGTCCACTTTCAGAGAGTCCTGTATGGGTTATGTATCCGCTTTGCTTGAGTTCGCAGAGTATAAGAAAAGCAAGGTCCTCGTGGATATCCAGCTTAGGCCCGATCTCGTTGGCCTCGAGTAAACCAGTGCGGACTAGCATGGCAACGGCCTTCTGTAGGGGGTTTAATCTTCGATTTCGTATCCGTGGCGCGGTGACGCGGTATGCCAAGGCAGGAAACAGAAGATATTGGTGTTCGGACCATCTGCGCGCAGTCTTGGGGCCGAAGTTTAGGATCGATGCATCCGAATTAAGCATGGGTAACCTTTCCTTGATCTTTGCAGAGCTTATGGAAGGCGATCAGTCCGGGGATTGCCTCCTGTGCGGATTTTCCATCGAGCATGCCGGAATCGCCACAAACAATTAAAAGGCGCTGCTGACGACTCATTCCGACGCAGAGGCGATTCTCCAGAATAAGATGCCCGTATTTACGGCGTAAGTTTTGAATATCTTCTGTGGCCGAAATGTCGTTGGATCGAACAATTGAAAGTAAGACGACGTCGAATTCTTTTCCCTGGAAGGCGTCAACCGTGCCAATTCTTAAACGTTCTTTTAGTTTACCCGATTCGACATCCCGAGTCTGGCGGTAGCTCTGACTGATGGCGATCTGCCCATTTTCACCTCTCTCCACGGCACCATGCCTTTCCAGTTCCTCGTGGATCAGGTCCACTTGCTTCCGGTAGAAGGTAATAACTCCAACACTGAGATAGGGGTGTGCCTCCATGATTCGGACAGCCTCGTTTGCGACCCACTTGGCTTCCACTGGTCGTGCCTTACTCATGCCCTTTAATTCACTGCCGTTCCTCCTGGGCAGATTGACCCAGACTGCGGGCGTTCCGACGTAGGGTTCGATTTCATGACTCATTTCTTCCGCTTTACGGCCTGACTTAAAGCCCTCACCGTGAGGCTCGTAGAAGGTATCGCTCACGAATTGCCCGAGCATCGGGTGCATCCGGAATTGTTGATTGAGTGTTACGGTTCGAGCTTTACCATCGCTAGCTACCCGTTCTTTCATTAACTTGAATAGCCGCTCGAAGAGACTTTCTCGTAATATCTCGTTTGCTTTCTCCCGCATGGAGGACCCTTCCATGGCCGTTTCCATTTCATTTTCAATTTCTGTCTCGAGAATGTGGGGCAGCTGTCGATGGTCGCCCACCAGGACTATTTTCCTCTCTGCGAGGGACATGGGAATCAGCAGATCCAGTGGATTGGCTCGCGCCGCTTCGTCCACAATTACATATTCAAAAGTAGGCCATGTATCGGTCTCGCCCTTCAAATCAATCATTTCATTTCCAACCGCTTGTTGGCAGGTCGCGGCAAGTGCCGTTGAGTAATGTTCAATCGTGCGACGCATGGTCGGTTCATTATTGAGGTCGACTCGATATTCATGCAGTGCGGCATCCGCACCCTCGTCGGGATCAAGGGCCAAGCGCTTACGCAAATCTGTTTTGATGGATTGGAATAAAGTGACGATTTCAGTGTTCTGCCTGGATTTAATTTGTTTTCCGCTCTCGTGAATTAAAAGCCGATCAATCCAATGCTCCTGCAAGCGCTTCAGTTGTTCTAACTCGTCTGGCTCAGGGATGTCACCAGGTTCAAAATCCGCTAATTTTTCCAGTAGTTGCAATGCTTCCCCCTCAAGTTCACCGAACTCATTCAGGCGCTTGAGTGCTTTGTAGGCCTGGTCGGGGCCATCATCGCTAAAACTCCCGGCCTCGGTGCGCAAGCCACGAACCGCCTTAAGAGCAAGGCTGACTTTTTCTGGCAGCGCCTCTTGGTTCCTCCCCAGAGCGTCTATTGAACCCTTTAGCTTTATGAGATGGTCCTTGCTCGGCTCTGCCATGTAGGGCGATGCGAGGCATTCGAGTTCCTTGAGTAAGGAGCCCAAGTCATCGTAAGCACTGCTAGACTGCCGGTAACCAGATTCCAGCCGGTTCACTTTATCGATGACGGGAGATATTGACTTCTTTGGGACGACAGAAAGTTGTCCGTCGACCGCTTCCCTTCGATCTTCGAGCCAGCGCAGAAAGCCATCTGTTCCGGTTGATCGATCACGCTTATTCCCAATTTTAATCGCCGGGAGTCCAAAGATCTCCGTAGCTTCGGCTACGTTTTCAACGGCGTCGTGCTGATAGCTGGTGAGGAGTATTCGACCCGATACCAGGGAATGGTCGCCGTGTATCTCAGCCAAACGACTTTGCAGCGCAGCAATCACACGAGTTTTACCGGTGCCTGGGGGTCCCTGGATGAGGACGATGTCCGGCGTGTTTAATGCTGCATCCAAGGCTTCGATTTGGCGACCCGTTGGCTCTCCCCGAAATGCTTTCTTTGCCGCTGGTGACAACGGTTCTTCTCGCTTGATGCGGTGTTCTGGTGTGTGTCGTCCTTCCAGGATTAAGCCAAGCTGCGGCATCGGGCATTTTCCCTCAATGATTCGCTTTTGTGCGTCATCTCTTCGCTTCAGCCGTGCCGTGTCGCCGCGAATGCTCAGAAACAAAGAGCCCTGGGGGGGCGGTTCCACGGGGTCCTCGTCGGATGGTTTGAGAGTTACTTTTTTGCCTCGACTCGACTCCGTGGTCCCCATGAAAGAGCGTTGACTTCTTTGCTGGGTGTCCGGGTTCTCTTCTGATTGAGAGAGGAATTCCGTGGGCGGGTGGCTTGCGGCCTCGAGATAGGCCTCTCCTGCGTCGCCTATAGTTCGGGTAGAGTCGGACTCAGAAGAATCGCAAAGTGTGAATTCGTAATTACCATCATTGAGAACTTTAATAGACTCGTATGGAAACACGCCGAATTCACGAGCCTCAGCGATACGGATCTTCCGCTCTATTTCGTTGTAACGGTTCCAGAGTGCGAGATAGCTTTCGCCGCCTTGAACGACTTGTTCAATGAGGTCTTTGGCGAGCCCGCGAAATTCCTGTGCACTTGTGCCATCGATAAATTGGATGGAGCCGCGCACGAGGTGTACGCTTTGGGCATTGGCGGCTGAAAAATTCTTTTGGGCGTAAACGACACGTTCGACTTGAAGGCGACCGGTTTTATCGGTTTTTACGTCAACACTTACTGTTCGGCCGAGAAGGCGGAAAGCACTCGACAGTTTATTCTGGTTTCCAGGAGTCCCGGTTAGAAAGACATAGCGATCATTGGAATCCTCGCGAGTTAGAACCAGCTCATCATTGAGCCAGTCCACGACCTCTTCGACCTTCGTGTAGGATTGCTTTTTTTGACGTGCTAAATCGATTACTTTTTCGTCAACTCCAATACTTACCATTTCACTTAGAAATAATTCGTCCGGAAACTCGTGCACCGCTAGAATCAAGCGACCTTTGGGCGTCGCAACGATACGACAGAGACGGTAGCAAGCACTGCCAAAAATCTTGTCCAGAAACATCGAATTTCTTTCGTCGGCGGGGGTGACCCTCAACTCACCATTCGCGCTTCTAATGATAATCTCATCATTACTCTCACCATGACGTATGTCTACGGGATCTCCGGAGCGCGGTAGTGTGCCTGCATTTGCAGTATACCGCAGTTCAAGGGTTGTCTTCTTCCCGAATGTTAAATCTTCGAATTTCATGATCGTGTTCCTTTTATCCCAAAGACCAGATAGTAGTGCTCTTCATCGTCCTGACCAAAATGCATTTCCAAGGATTGCCTCTTACTGGCGAGGGCGATTTCAGTGGTGAGGCCCGAAAATGGAATGACCTTTCCGCCCTGAACCAAGCGTATTGATTTAGCAGGGTTTTTCGGGAACATTATTTTTAGACGATTGCCAGTGAAAGTAATATCGGCAATAGCTTCATCGCGGTTATCGGCGATGCTTCCATAAGCGAACTGACGAGTCACTTGATATTGGTCATTTTCGAGGATGACCACTTGTGCCATCGCCTTGGGTTTATTCTTTGGCGTCAAATAAGGGCCTTTGTTTTGCGGGCTCCACAACAGCGAATGAAATTGGCAATAGGGTAGCGGTGGGGTTTGGCAGTATGGGCATTCTTTACGGTTTAGGTAAAAACTGGCACTGCAATTCGCGCATTGCAGCGTCAAGTTGGCCGCAGTAGCCAACGCCTCGGCCCAGGCCTGCGCGGAAGGACGTTGGGTGGGCTGCAACCTCCCTGGGCCGAAGGCTTGGTTAAAAAGCATACGCAGTCGTGGA
>PXDP01000135.1 GCA_003565035.1 PVC group bacterium
AAATTAAGCATAGAAGGTTTGTAGTCCATTCATTGATCCAACTCAACATTTTTATTTGATATTCTTAGCATCTATGCCTACAAGGCTTCTTGGCAATGCGATTATTTACTTATGGAAGTTACTTATTTTTTAATTTTTTGTTTCCATGCGTATCTTTATGACAGTATAAATGCATTATTTTGTCAGGTAATTTAAAGATTCTCCCCCGACATTCGCGGGCCGGCTTTGCCATTCGCGGGTTCCCTTCTTCTATCCGTGTTCATCTGCGTCCATCCGTGGTTCCTCTTCTAACCTCTGACCTCTCACCTCTGACCTCTTCTACCCCCCATCTAATGTTTCAAAGTAACGCCTCAATCTCCCGCAGCGCCATCTGCGTCGCTCCGCGCTTCGACTCCACCAGCCGCGCGGCCCGCTCCCCGAAAGCGCGGCCCGTGTCCGGATCCGCCATCACTTGGGTTACCGCCCGGAGCAGTGCCGCCTCATCCGCCACCTCCCACACCCCGTCCGCTCCCCGCAGATCCGCCATCACCTCCCGGAAATTGTCCATCCCCGGCCCCGTGAACACGCACGCGCCCGCCGCCGCCGCCTCGAGCGGGTTCTGTCCCTCGGCCCGGAACAGACTCTTGCCCACAAACACCATCTCCGCCAAGCCCGTAAAATGACGCAACTCGCCGGTGGTGTTCACCACCAGCACCTCGTCCCTGGACGCAGGACGCTCCCCGTCCGACCACCGAAGCGTCCTCAGACCCACCCCCGCCAAATCCGCCTCCACCTCATCGCAGCGCTCAAAATGACGCGGCACCAGAATCAGGCGCAATGCCGGGAACCGCTCCCGCAGGGCCAGGTACACCCGCGCCAGCACCGCCTCCTCGCCCGGC
Organism: PVC group bacterium; assembly: GCA_003565035.1. Lineage (GTDB taxonomy): Bacteria > Verrucomicrobiota > Kiritimatiellia > SS1-B-03-39 > UBA6053 > PXAS01. Next base: position 879 of record PXDP01000135.1, read on the forward strand.
CAGGTCGAACTGCCCAGCAGCACCCGGCTCTCCGGGGTCAGAACCTCCATGCGCAGCAGGGCCTCCCGGCGGACCGCCTCCTCGGCAAAAGCCCGCGGCGGCAAATCATACTTCCCGCTGGTGAACACCTTCACCCGCTCCGGATCCGCACCCAGTGCCACTGCCCGACGTCCGTCCTCAGCGCTCTGCATACAGAAAAGAGACACCAGCGGATACATCCGCCGCGTCAGCCAGGGCACCCGCCGCAGGCGGCCGAACGACCGGTCCGAAATCCGCCCGTTCAGCAAAACCACCGGCACCCCGCGCCGATGCAGAGCCCGCAAAAGATTGGGCCACATCTCCGTCTCCACCAGCACCAGCCCCTCCAACGTCACCGCATCCAGCATCCGCCTGAGCACCCTCGGCGAATCCACCGGTGGATACAGCAGCACATCCCGGGAATCCAGTACCGTCTCCGCCAGCGCATGCGCGGTGCTCGTATTCACTGTCAGTAAAAACAACACCTCCGGATGCGCCTCCCGCCAGGCCTTCATAAACGCCAGCCCCACATGCAGTTCCCCCACACTCACCGAATGAACCCACAGTCTCCGCCCCTCCCCAAGCCGGGCCCTTTCCGCATCCGACACCCGGAACACCCGCTGAAAAAAGCCCCGCCGATACCCGCCGCGCCGACGCATCCGCCAAAAAAACTTCGGCAGCATCAGCACGTACACCACATGAAACAGCACATTGTAAAAAATCCAGAACACGACAACCCCCCTACCCCCGCCCCCCAAAAAAACAATCCGATTCACAGGCGCATTTCTCTAGAAATTCGGCTTTTGTTCCGATAAGTTCAAAATATGGACGCACAATACACCCCCTTGGAACTTCTTCAGGCCCGAACCAGGTTGAAATCAAAACTCCCGCTGCTGCCGGAAGAAGAGCAGGGTATTTTACATTTATCGTATCCCGCACTGGAAGGCTTCCTCTTCGCACTTCAACTTTCGCCTTTTGAGTTGGATATTGGCATCTGGGGCCCCTACCTGGAACAATTTATGCCTTCCGACCTCTTGAACTCCCCGACGTTCATTGACGATGTGATCATTATCTATTCGGAGATTCTGGATGCGGTGAACCAAAATCAACTGTTCAAAACACACACGCTGACGATTCCCCCGACACTCTGCGGTCAGGATCCGGTCACCCACCCGCTTTACCACTGGACAACAGGATGCCTCACCGGGTTTCATCTGGTCGAAATGGAAATGAAGTCTGTCAGAAATCCCTTAAAAAAATCCAAAGCATACCGAAAATTGCGGACGGATTTTCAAAAGTTTGGTGTCAATATGTTGATGCTTCTCCACATTAAACTGACCGAAAACAACGAAGAACCTTTGCCTTTGAATGGTGCAGAACCTTTGAATGACGTGGAGACGTTGCTGGAGAACATGGACCTGTTGTTAGATCGACTTATGCAACTGCCGCTAAACGAGTTCTTTACGTTCACGCTTAAAATACTCTCTTTCAAAGGGGATATGACTAAAGAAGAACTGGACAGGATTATCTGAATCACGTTCACACCCTACGGTATGTTTTTGCGTGAACAAAAAAACCCACTCCGAAGAGTGGGGAAAAGATGGTGGTGGGAGGAGGATTCGAACCTCCGAAGACATAAGTCGTCAGATTTACAGTCTGATGCGTTTGACCGCTCCGCAATCCCACCACGCTGAAATCGTGATGTCCGGCGATTTTAAGCACAATTCGCCGAAAAAGTCTAATCAAAAAAGTTGGTACCGGAGGTGGGACTCGAACCCACACGCCCTCACGGGCACCGGATTTTGAGTCCGGCGCGTCTGCCAGTTCCGCCACTCCGGCACCGGAGTTGGAAGAGGGATGTGATTACGTAAAAAATCCGGAATGGCAATAAAGATTTCCAACAAAACAATAAACACCCTTCTTCCGCGTTCTTCTCCTTGTGCACGAAGCGCACCCGAATCCACCTCAACCTCACTAGGAGACACGCAATGAAGACCTCAGTCCGTATTCTGCTCACCGGCATCACGCTGGGAAGCCTGACCGCCCTGCCCGCCCTGGCTCAGGGCCAGCCCAACCGGCAAAACCGGCCGGACCGTCCCGAGAGACCCAACCGCCCCGACCGCGAGGAAATCCTCCGCCGCTTTGATGCCGACGGGAATGGTGTCCTCTGCGAGGCCGAACGTGCCAACGCCCGCAAAACCATGCAGGAAGAGCGCATGAAACAACGGGAGATCCGCCGTCAGGAACGCATCGATGCCGGCCTTCCCGTCGGCCCCGGCCGCGAGGAAATCCTCGCCCGCTTTGATGCCGACGGAGATGGTGTTCTCAACGAAACAGAACGGGCCACCGCCCGTGAAACCCTCCGCCGGGAACGCCAGGCCCGTCAGACAGAGCGGCGCGATGACGCGAAAGCAAACCGCCCCGAAAGACCCGACAGACCTGACCGTCCCGACCGTCCTGACCGCCCCGACCGGCCCGACCGTCCTGACCGCCCCGACCGGCCCAACCGTCCTGAACGGCCCAACCGGCCGGATCGGTAAAGACTAATTCACCCTCACCCCGGGGGGAGGTTTGAACTCTCCCCGGGATGACTCCAGCAGAGAAACAGAATGCCGGACGTCACAGACACCTTCAAAGGACCGGTGCAGCGATTGCTTTGCGCCAGCCCCAGACCGGGACCGAGGGCCGCCTGATCAAGATTCCAGAACAAGCCTTCGGTACAGACGCCATGCACCGGGCCTGCCGGTAAAAGAGAGACCGTCGCCCCTTCATCAAGAACCTGAGTGCATGGGCACGCGGGCGTGATGCGCCACAAGGTTTCCCGTTCGCCGGCAAAACAAACCGGGAGAGTCTCCGGGAGTGCGGCCGCAAGCAGCAGATTATTCCAGGTATGGTCCAGCCGTTCCCCCAGCCCTCCCAGAATTTTCAGAGAACTCATCGCCTCCGGCAGCCTTCTCAACACCTTCTCAAAATCAGTAAAATTCTGGTCTGTATCCTCTTCACAAACCCAGTCCGCCGGAACCGAAATGCCCGTAAGACTGTCTAAGTCCCCCACGATCCGTTCGGGACAGACCGAAGCGGCAACACAGGCTTTAGCACCGCCGTCCGCTGCATACACCGCCGTTCCCTGCGCAAGATGCCGCAAGCGGTTAGGCGAAGGGGGCTCACCATTCAGGACGACGGTGACCTTCATCCTTGAAGCCGCCGGGCACCGTCCGTCGCCCCGGTGACATACACTGCGGGTTCAAGCTGCGTGGCCTGCTGATACGCGGCGGCGACCTCCCGCTCGAAGGCCGCGGCGGCCTCCTCCCGAACCAGGGCCACCGCGCAGCCACCGAAACCGGCGCCGGTCATGCGCGCGCCCAGACAGCCTTCGTGCGCCATGGCCAGATCCACCAGCGTGTTCAACGCATCGTTACTCACCTCAAAATCATCCCGGAGACTCACGTGGCTTTCCCACATCAGGCGCCCCAGCGTTTCGGAATCATTCATCCGCATGGCATCCGCCGCCGCAAGGGTGCGCACGTCCTCAGTGATCACATGCCGGGCCCGTTTACGGGTTAATTCAGGCAGGTCCTTTTCCCGGGCGAAAAACCGTTCCGGTGTCACATCCCGCAGCAACTCCACTCCGAAAAACACGGCCGCCTCCTCACACTGCTGCCGCCGTTCATTGTAGGCGGAATCCACCAAACCACGCCGGGTCGCTGTGTCCAGAATCACAATTTTCACTCCGGTGGGCAGGGGCACATGCGTTCCCTCCAGCGAACGGCAATCCAGCAGATACGCATGACCCGCCCGGCCGCAGGCGGAAATCATCTGATCCATAATCCCGCAATTCACGCCCACCCACTTGTTTTCCGACTCCTGGCCAACCAGCGCCATCTCCACCGGGTCCCAGGGAAACCCGGACACTTCACTAAACGCCTTCGCCGCCGCCAATTCCAGTGCCGCCGAACTCGACAGCCCCGACCCGCGCGGCACATTCCCCAGCATCGCCCCGTCCCAGCCCTGCAGCGTGTGCCCCCGTTTCTGCAGCGCATGGGCCACCCCCTTAATGTACTCACACCAATGCGGCTTCAGGTACTCAAAACCGTCCAAATTGAAGTGCGCGGTCTGCCCGAAATCACAGGACACCAGATGCACCTCCTGATCCGGACGATACCGCACCGCCATCCACATCGCCCGCTCAATCGCCATGGGCAGCACAAAGCCCCCGTTGTAATCCACATGCTCGCCAATCAGGTTCACCCGCCCGGGAGCACAGACCACAATATCAGGTTCGGCACCATAATGGTCCCGAAACGCGGAAACGACATCATTCGATAAGTTCATGGATCCCCGTATGTCAAAAACAGACCGAAATGCAATCGAATCTCATTGCATTTCGCTGAAAACCATGAAACGGAATCCCGCATTTCATGCCGTTCACCCGGAGATTTCTGTGATCCCATCCCGCGCCCCTTCCCGAGTCCGTCCCGCCGCCGCCGCTGTCGGCATCCATTTGTCGATCGGCTCCGTTTATGCCTTCAGTGTCTGGAAAACCCCGATCGAGGAGCTGACGGGCTGGCGGGGGGGTGAAATTGCCATGGGATTCAGCCTTGCGATCCTGTTTCTCGGGCTGTCCGCCGGATTTCTGGGTGCCTGGATCGACCGGCTGGGCCCCAAACGCAGCAGCCTAGCCGCCGCCATCCTCTTTGGTGCCGGTCTCGCCGGAGCCGGGCTGTCCATTCATCATCAATGGCTTTGGGGGTACTATCTGAGTTACGGTGCGCTGGGCGGCATCGGGCTGGGCATCGGATATGTCGCGCCAGTCGCCACCCTCGTGCGTTGGTTTCCGGACCGCCGGGGCTTTGCCACCGGTCTGGCCACGATGGGCTTCGGGTTCGGCGCCCTGCTCGCCGGCCCACTCATTGCCCGCCTGAACCCGGTCATCGGAGTCCCCGGCACTTTTTATGCTCTGGCGGTCCTCTACAGCGTGATCATGACCCTCTCGGCTGTCAACCTCGCGCGCCCTCCGGCCGACTGGCCAGAAAGGTTCCCGCCCCCGCCCGGAAGCCCGAATTCAGCCGTCACCGCCGCCCACGACTTCCCGCCCCGCCGCGCACTGCGCTCTCCCGCCTTTCTCCTGCTCTGGCTGCTCTTCTTTCTGAACATCTGCAGCGGCATCGCCCTCATTTCCATCGCCTCCCCCCTGGCCCGGGATATGACCGGCATGAGCCTCAAAGCCGCCGCCGCCATGGTCGGAACCATGGGCCTGTTTAACGGGCTCGGACGTATCGGCTGGTCTGCCGCCAGCGACCGTCTGGGGCGCCCCCTCACCTGGCTGCTCTTTTTTCTCCTGC
>PXDP01000483.1 GCA_003565035.1 PVC group bacterium
ATTGGCGATCCGAAAATTCTTGCACCCCGAAGCGGGTGCCCTCACCGTAGCCATGGGTTGGCGCGAATGCGCCCACCCATGGAAGGAATGCCGCGTCATGGCGCAGTCTGAAGGACTGCCTCACCGATCCCACGGTACGCAGGTAAGGTGAAGCAGTCCTTCAGACTGCGCCGACGGTATGGTACATCCCCGGGGTGCACCCCCGCTGGCGCGGGTGCGAACCCCGGGCTACGGTGAGGCACCCACTTCGGGGTGCGGATTGACTGTTGCGAGCTTCGACCCGGCATCTTCGGCATCTTCGGCATCTTTTTAAAATACCTGATAAAATAACACGTGCGGCGAGCACTGCGCTCCACCCCGAACAAGCGGGGCGGTGGCGTGGATATCAACGTGCGTTCCTCTAAACGACAGACCTATCTTTAAATTATCTGTTTAAATACTTCGCCACATTTCGATCCGGTCACCCTGAAAACCGCCCGCTTAGAAGAGGCATTTGAATCTGCGTTGCTTTTTGACGATTCGGGGACTTAAACTGAGGTCTGGAATACGGGCTTGTCCGCGCGGGGGGAGGCTCCCTTGGCAAACCAACGTCCTTCGCTTGACGCGTATGCCTGTCGCTGAGTTCCCGTATTCTATTCGCGGGCCGGCATCATCCCTCGTGGGAATCTTCTCTTCCCCCATCTGCGGCCCCCCCCGAAGGGATCAGCGGGGTAAATCCCTTTGGGAGTTCGCCTACTTCGGGGCGCGGTTCTCCCCGGGATGTGTAAAACGAAAACGGCATGATGCCTTGGACCCGTGGCCGTCTCCAGACTTTCGATAACATTCTGCTTGTAAACCGGAGCTGATTCGGGTTTGTTTATGCTTACTATGAAGGATTCAAGCAATATGATCACCCAGTCAAAAGAGATGACAGCATGGACGATACGGGAAGCTCTGAAACGGCAGGGGAAGTGCTCACGCGAAGACTGGCTCAAGCAGTTGGATCAAATCCACGGCTCGAGGACCGGGCTGCTGCCGAAGAAAGAGCACTGTCAGACCTTATCAACTGTTGGCAACTGACTGCGAATATTCCTTCCGCACTCCCTGACTTTATTGGGTCGGAACATGAAGTCTGGTCGGATGGCGAGTGGGTCATCAAAGCAACCTTACCCGGCACATACGGTCGCCTTTGGGGGAAGAGGCGATTTGCACTCCCTTCGGAGTACATCGAGCGATTAAGCTTATCCAATGAGATTTTTTCACTCCAATGGGAGGTCTTGGGGTTAACCGCAGAGTTGAATCGCGTTCGTATCATCACGCGACAACCTTTTTTGAAAGGAACGGCACCAACACACAATGAGATTGGGACGTTTATGGAATCTTTTGGTTTTTTGCTCAAGAATCATCGTTTTGGTCAGTATTGGTGGCGTCCGGATGATACAACCATCGCGTATGATGCCGAGCCTGGTAATTTCGTAAAGACATCGTTCGGATTGGTTCCAGTTGACCTGATACTTCAGAGAACAGGGGAGGAAGGGTAAGAAGACCGTGCATACTAACATTTCGATAAATTTAAAATACGGCGCTTATTTCGATTTTGTTCTTTGAATCCATGGTTTTCTTTTCGTTTCCCCGAACCGGGCGTATCCACGAATTGGTAAAAAATATTTTGTGAAATTTATATGGTAGAAGCCGGGAGTGACCTTCACCCGTGCGGCAAGCCCACGGGGCTCGAGTTTCAGGTCTGTCTCTAACGGATCGAATTTGTGCCGCTCCTTCAGAGCTCTGGTTCCGATGGGGGTACCGGAACCCGGCCCTCGCGGACCGGGCTTTGTTGTGTCGGGCCGTTGGCCCTGAATACCGGCTTGTCTAGGTTGGATTATTTCATTGGCACGCTAAAGTCCTTCGCTTGACGCCAGAATTCACGAGGACGTAAAACAGATGGCTCTGGCATGGTGAACATCACTTGACAGACTATCGATGGACTCATAGAGTTTGACAATTAAACGGCAGCCTTGCCACAAACCCAATACTTCCGTCACACCCGGTTACGACCCGATAGGCGTGGCATTCTGGACGAATGGATTGAGCAGGTTATTCGCCATCCTGAAACCGAGGTGATTCAGTCAGACGGACGGATTCTGCGCTGGGCAAGGATTTCTGGATATGAAAACCGTGCCTTGCGTGTTATCCTTCTTGAAGATGGCGAAACCGTGCACAACGCATTTTTTGACCGTGATTATGAGGAACAGCAGATATGAAGATCAAATATTTTGAAGACACCGACACCACTTTATTGGAGTTCGGCTCGGGAATCCCTTCGGAGACACGTGAGCTATCCGAAGACATCTATCTGGACATGGACGCATCCGGGAATGTGGTATCCATCACAGTGGAGCATGCCAGCAAGCGAAGCGAGTTGTCCGAAGTCAGTTTCATCCGAATGAATTCGAACAAACCGCTGGAGGCGACAGCGTAAACGCTGCGCCTCAGCTTGGACGTTCGGGCAAGAAAACCGTAACCCAGGGCGGCGAGGAGGGGGGGGCGAGTTCGCGCTGAGGAGCGCGGCGGATGTCTGCGGTATCCAGTGTTTGAGGCGGGGTTGGATATCCTCATGGAATTCTGACAGCTTGGGGCGGGAATGGGGATTGCAGAGCCGGGGGTTTTGTGTCAGCGTTCGCGTGTTTCAACCTTAATGAATTAAACAGGAGAACCCATGAACCTATCTCAAGAGGAACTGACGGAGCGGGCGAGTTTGCAGGAGACGCTGGTGAATGCGCCGGCGTACCGGTTGGCGTATCATGATCAGGATTTGCTGGACCGTCCGGACATGCGGCCGGTGCGTTTGCAGTTGGAGCTGTTCAAGCCGGAAATCGCACAGGCGGAGGAGGGGATTCATTCAACGATTGTGGTGTTTGGCAGTGCGCGGACCCTTCCGCCGGATGTGGCGGCGGCGGAACTGGCGGCGGCCGAAGAGGCGCTGGCGGTGAGTCCGGACGATGAAATTCTGAAGGCCGGTCGGGTTCTGGCGGAAAAGAAACTGGAACAGTCCCGCTATTATCAGGTGGCCCGGGATTTCAGCCGACTGGTGTCCTCGACCTGTCAGGTGGATGGAGAGTGTGAGTATGTGGTGGTGACCGGGGGTGGACCGGGCATTATGGAGGCGGGAAACCGCGGAGCCCACGATGTCGGTGGCAAAAGCATCGGCTTGAACATTGTGCTTCCCTTTGAGCAGGCTCCAAATCCCTATGTGAGCCCGGTGCTGTGTTTCAATTTCCGCTATTTTGCGATCCGCAAGATGCACTTCCTCATGCGGGCCAAGGCCCTGGTGGCCTTTCCCGGCGGCTATGGAACGCTGGATGAGCTGTTCGAAACGCTGACCCTGATCCAGACGCACAAATCCCCGCCGGTCCCGGTGATTCTGGTGGGCCGGAGCTTTTGGGAGCGGGTGGTGAATTTTTCCGCGCTGGCCGAGGAGGGGGTGATCAGTCCCAAAGACCTCGAGTTGTTTGAGTACGCGGAGGAACCGGAAGAAATTTGGACAAAGATCCAAAGCTTTTATGAAAAGGACACCCCCCGGCCTCAATCATGATGAAAGGGCCGCGCTGGCGGACTCACTCATCTGCCGGGTCAGGGTTTCCATGGTTTCCTGCAGCGAATGCACTTCCTCCTGCAGGGCCTGCACCGCTTCCTGCTGGCGGCTGAAGCGCGATTCGATCTCCCCGTATTTTTTCTGAACTCCCTGAATCCGCTCACACAAATCCCTCAAAAAGTCGATATGGGGAATTTCTTCCGGCTGCGCGCCAGGAGCAGGAGCATGACTTCCGCCAAGGCGTTCGAGTTCGGCCTCGGAAAGCTCAGGAACTTTGACCAGGCCCCGGCAGTCAGGGCACTGGATCGTGAGACCCATGCCCTGTTTTTCAATCGCCATGTTTTTACCACAGTGCGGGCAGGTGAATAGAAGATCGTCGTCTGAGAAAGATTCAGGTTCGGGTGTCGGGCTGGGCATGAGGTCTCCTGGCAATAGGCGGTAGAGGGTTTTGATGCCGACTTTCCCTTGTAATGTCCAGTAAAATGTAATGAGGAGTGACCCGCATACGATATCTTACCATGAAACTGTTGGAAAAACTCCCGAATCCGAAACGTCTGATGCTTCAAGCCCTGAAACAGGGTTGGAGTGTGGAGGGCCTTTCCTGGGCGGCCGCCTGGGGCTTCACGGTGGGTATTTTCCCAATCTATGGGGTCACTACCGGAACCTTGGCGGCAATCGGATGGGCGGGCAAATTGAACCATGCCGTCCTGCAGGGGTTCAATTATATGGTGGCGCCTCTGAAAGTGATGCTGATTTTACCGTATATTGCCCTGGGCGAAACCCTGTTCTTCGCGGAAAAGCGATTTTCATTGAGTTTATCGGAATTCACTCTACGGTTTCAGGAGGATCCATTGGCGACGCTGCGTCAGTTCGGACTCTCGTTTGTCCATGCGATTGCCGGCTGGCTGGTGACCTTCCCGTTCATTCTTCTCGGCGTGTACGGGTTGATCCGCTTTTTGTTTCATCTTCATCAACGTGTCCGATATATCTCCAGGGAGTCTCTCTCATGAAAGCCGTTTTTGCGCTGCTGATTCTTTTAACCGGATGTTTTGTCTGGCTGCATTATTTCGGGAAATCCCCCCGGCACGATGCCACCGGGACCGACGAACTCTATCTCGAGCATCTGGCCCGGAGTGCTGAACTGGCGGTCAATCCCGCGCCCGGCAGCGAAGAGGAGCAGGCGTTGGTTCAGAAAGTGAAAAATGCCTTTAACCCCTTCAGTTATGGGAATGTGACCCTGAAATTTCCCGAAGCGTATGCGGAAACCTTTTATTTCCGGGATGCGTTTCATGTGTTTACGGACCGGGAGACGATGGTGGCCTACATGCAGCGGACCGCCCAGCAGAGTCCGGGGGTGACCTTCGAGTTCGAGGAGCCCGGCCGCAACGGAATCGATTTCTATCTGCCCTGGGTCATGGTGCTGCCGGGGAGTGAAGGAGAGGCCCCGCAGCGTTCCGTCGGGGTCTCCCGTCTGCGCTTCAATGAAGACGGCCGGGTAATTTTCCACCAGGACTACTGGGATTCCGCCGACGTGCTGGTTCGCCGCGTCCCCGTGGCCAACGGACTGATCGAGCTGGTCCGCCGCCGCTTCTGAAGGCCGGTCACTCCGCGAATGCGCCTGTTTTCGGCAAATCTGTATTCGCATGTGATGAACCACCCCGGATATGGGATCCAACGGATAGCTGCGCCGGACAACGGATAGGGAAAGAGATGCATGAGGATGCTTAACCAAGATGCGCCCAGCAAAATTTCTTTGACTTTTTTCCATTGACAAAAACTATGTTGTTTTGTTCGATTTCTTTATGACTTAATCGTCCCGGAGAGGTGGAACATGATGACAAACGCCAAATGTCCTTATAAATTTTCAGTATTCAAGCTCTTCTGTTGTTGTATATCCTCATTAATCCCCATGGGTTATGCGGCTGTTGACCTGGTGATGACGGTCGGCATTCCGCTGGAGTCGGTGATAGTGGATTCCGATGATTCAGTCGCATTTTCATCTACACATCGGCAGGGGCTTCGTACGGAAACCGAGGTGGAATTTTCAATCGCTGTGGGAACGCATGTGGGTGAATATCGGACTCGGGCGTTGATCGAAACGGCGGCCGGCGTATCCATACCCGTGATGGCAGGCACGGAATTCAGTAATGCTTTTACCGTGAACCTGGATGCCGGCACGCCAGGTCAGGAGAGCGCGAATCTGACGTTTGTCGCCAGACCGGTTCCCGACGGGGAGGTGCTGGATACGAATTTGCGCTATCAGACGGTGGTCACCCTGCAGCGGAATGATGGCGGCACCTGGACGGATGTGGATACACAAACCACCGATTCGGCGTTTGTGCCCCATTTCACCGGCCTGGATCCCGCCGCCGACGAGCTGCACGTGCTCGGAACCCTGGGGAATCTTGACGAGCCCGCTCGGGAATGGCTGATTGCCAGTTCGGCCACCGACAACGGCATTCCGCTCGAAATTCCCGTGACCCTGGTGCGGTACGATGCCTGGGACCAAAGCACTCCGAACAGTGACATCATTCAATACCGGGCTCGTTTTGAGCTGGAAACGATGGCCGGTGTTTCGGTTCCCCTGCTGAACGACGGGATTGTCGCGGGCACGGTGGACATGGATGAATTCGTGGAACCCGTCCCCGGAGAACTGCCCGGTGC
>PXDP01000466.1 GCA_003565035.1 PVC group bacterium
GACCGATATCGGATCGCATCAGTTTGAGCAGTTCCTGACATATACCGGGGCGAAAGATGCGGTGGTGAATTTTGCCCGGGTCGAGAATTTCGCCAACCCCGAGTTTCCCGAGCTGGAGGATTTCGGTGAGGCCAACCTGACCACCGACACCGGAGCCTCCTGCTACTGCCGTCTGGATTGGTTTAACCCGAAGGCCAGCCGTACCTGGGGGGACGGACGCAGTGTGATTCTTGGAACCAACGGCTACATCGAAATCCGAAAATACATTGATGTCTGCAACGGCGACGGCGGAAAAATTTTCCTGGTGAACGACAAGGTCGAGCAGTGCATTGAATGCAATGGTAAAATCGGGTTTCCATTCTTCGGGAAATTCATTCTCGACATCCTCAACGGCACCGAAAACGCCATGACCCAGGAACATGCGTTCAAGGCGGCGGAATTGTCGATGCTGGCCCAGAAAATGGCACTGGAAGTAAAATGAAAGACGAAATGCTGAAAAAACACTGTCAGGCCTGCGAACAAGGCACCGGACTGTTAGAAGAAACGGCTTTGCATGAGGCGATGCGCAAACTTCCGGATTGGGAGCTGGACGCGGAGGAAAACGCGATTTCCCGCGTGTTTGAGTTTAAAAACTTCTACAAGACCATGGCGTTTGTGAATGCGGTGGCATGGATTGCGAACCGCGAGGATCATCATCCGGATCTGGAAGTGGGATACAGCCAGTGCAAGATCACATACAGCACCCATTCGGCGGGCGGTTTGACCGAAAACGATCTGGTCTGCGCGGCGGCGATCGATAAGCTTTCCGGCGATTGAAAGGAAGAATTTTTGTAATTTTCCACCTCTTGTATTGCGAAAGACGAAATGTTTGTCACCATAGCTGCAGCTCTTATTGGAATTTTGACCTTGGTCCTGGTCAAGCAGCCCGGACCTTGGATTGATTCGAATATGCTTTTCTGGTTCGTGCCCGTGCTTCTTTTGTCATTGATTTCGCAGAAGCGGTTGCCGGGGGAGGGGTCAGACACACCGGATGGAAATGGGTCCCGTTCGACGGGGACCGCTCTGGTCCTCCTGTTTCTTGTGGCGATCGCATCGAGCTGGATCACTTACCCGTGGTTTTATTTTAATTACTGGAACCCCGATGAGTTCGGGAGGGATTCATGGGGATTGATTGCCTTTACTGGACATGCCGCGATTCTGACGGTTTTTCTCAAGCGGTTCCCCCAGTACTGGAAGCCAGCTTTTGCCCTCTCTATCCTGGTGCCGATGATTCTGACTTATGTGACCTTACTGCGAAGCACCAATTGGGGGATGGCCATTTATACGGATGACCACCCCTCCTTTATGTACCGACTCTGGCTCATAGGGCAAAGCTTCCCGCGGCTTGAAAATTACGTGCCACAGTGGTGTGCCGGCACAGTGGAAAAGACCCCGATTCTCACCGGGGCATGGATACCGGGCATTTTCTTTTTGCCGGTATGGATTTTTTCACTCCCGCATGAGTTTTATACGCCTCTTTTCGGGATCATGTACCTGGTGCTGGTTCCATTGCTGATTGCCGGGTCCATACGCATTCTTGGCGGATCCCGCACCGCCGCTCTCTGCGGTGCGGCCCTTTCGGTAATTCCCACCCGTGAGTATACACTCTGGCTGTTGCATTTTGGCACCATCGGGGCGAATTTCGCCATGGCGCTGACGATCCCCATCTCGGCATTGCTCTACCGGATTCTGTTTCAAAAAGGGGGGCGTGGTTCTTCCCTGGCCTTGACGGCTTGTGTTCTACTGATGGCGTTATGGCCCCTGGGGCCGTTCATGGCTCTCCCCATGATCTTTACCGTGCTGTTTCACGCGAAGCATCTGACGCGACGATCCTTTAGGTGGCTTTTGTTGGCAGGGATTTTCGCGGGTATTCCATTGCTCGTGTATTATCGCTCAGTGCTCATTGGCGGGAAAATTATGGGGGAGGCGGGCCAAGGGATTCGGTTGGTGGGGTTGACCCTGAACGGGCTGCGGGAGGGGGCCACTTTGCTGAGGTATCACATACTCAGGGGGCATCCGCTTCTGGTGTGTATGGGATTTGCGGGCGGGCTGACCTTCCTGAGAAATTCTCTGCGCACGTGGACCTTGTCCATACTGGCCTGCTTTATCCTGCTGGCGGGCTTGGCGAATGTGCTCTTGCCAGGATACCAGCTCTACCGCCTTGGTATTCCAATGGTTTTCGCCGCCATTCCACCCGCGATTCTCGCTGTCGACAAGCTTATCCACTTGAAACCAGCCCTCCAGACCTCTCTACTGGCCCTGCTCTTGGCAACCTTTCCTGCAAGTGCATGGAATTCCGTTTTCATATTCACGCGCCAAGGACATGAACAATATTTCCCTTTGCCCCATTCGATTGTGCAGCTCGGTGAGTTGATTCATCGAGAGCAAATCCATGAGGGCCGCGTCCTGCTGACGGGAAGGGTTGGAGAGGACATTGGAGGAGGCCATATCGGATATCTTGCCGTACTCTTTGACCGGGAGATGCTCGGAAATGCCTACGCTCATAACCAAAACTTCGCTTGGCAGGCAGGCACCCCTCCTGGTTTCCTGCCTGAGACCCCCGAATTTTTCCGGATGTTTGTGGATACGTTTGCTGCCAGCATGCTCGTGGTCATTCAAGACGACTGGCGCAAATTCCTCAACGCGCAGCCCGATGCGTACGAGCTGGTCGGGGAAATTTTGGACGGGGCCACTCACTACAGTGTGTACCGGGTTGTAGAACCCTCCGGATTTTTCATCGAAGGTTCCGGACGCATTGAGGCGGGCCCCAACCGGATTCTCCTGGAACTTGACGGTGTCTATGACCGCGTGCGAATCCGCTATCGCTGGGCCGAAGGTCTGGTCGTCGAGGAACCGGCACGTATCGTTCCTTTTGAAACGCCCGAGGGCGTACGTTTGATCGAAGTCGAACCCGGCGGACTGCCCCGGGTCACCATCCGATACAGACGCTAAAGCTTGATTACCGGTAATGCATTCCCTTGCAGGCCGGTTCGATCAGGTGCAACCGCGCATGACAAAAAGAAGGAGAAGGATGGGAATGGGAATTCCGATCAGCCACAGGATTCCCCAGCCGAGTGCTCCCTTTTTGTCCGGATGATCTTCCGGGGGCGCGTTCGTCCCGGCGGTATCAGGTGTTGAGCGGATGTCAGGGTTTGGAGAATGCAAGGTCTGTTCGACCGGAAGGGTTTGGTGGTCTTGAGGTGTGTCGGGCATAGCGGGTCCTTGGGTTGGATTGATGTTACCCTGACACTTTAAATCAACTGCCTCTGTTTTGAAATGGGGTCAAACCATACCTGAAAGCTCTGCCGGCTGATATCTCGATGATGATGTTGTTCAGCTCAGAGGGGGGGAGGTTACCGCAATTTGATGTAATCCAACTCCATGAACGATTCAATCTCAGGTTTCCACCGGGTTTCAACGAAATGAACGTGTTCAGGATGGTTGTTGTAAGCATCGTATTCCGACTGGGATGCGAATTCCATAGAGAAACCGTATTCGAAGTCATTTTTCAGGCTGACCTGACGGTAGCTCTGAAAATTCTGCACCATGGGCAGGTTTCCCAAGGCGACCCCGGCATCCAGGAAGGATTTTTCTTCCGGTGAGTTTTGGGGATGTTTGGTTTTAAAGGCGACGGTATGGATGATCATGTTGGTTCTCCTTGTTACGTGACTAGGATGATCTGCTTCATCAATCAACAAAAATCAAGACGCAAGGATGACTTAGCCCGGAGATGGCCCTCCGACTATTTTAAATCCATCCTTATCGGGTCACAAAAATGCATAAAATGCAGTATTCGCGTAGATTAGGAATTTTTTTATAAAAAATCATTGACCAAATTGTGCATCAAGGAATAGAGTGGCTATTATAACCTAACTTTGTAAATTTAACATTCTGCGATTTCTTGGGGTGTTGCATCTCCTAAGCGCAAAAGAACGCAACCACTATGAAACATTCCCATATAGCACTTCAGTTTGGCCGCATGGTGTTGGTCGCGTTTTTTTTTAACGCTATACAGGTCCATGCCGAATTGCCCTCTGACGGAGGTTTGCGAATCGAAGTCACTACCGCGTATAATTTCATTGTGGATTCCAACGTGGAGAGCCCGTCCACGTATGCGCCCCGTGCCGCCTATTTATCCGCGCGCATTTGGAATGACGGATCCACCCCGATCAATAATGTGATTGTGCGCGCCGGAGATTACGCGCTGAATACACCGGGAATCTATCCCAGTGTTTCAAATCCCCCGACGGGCCAGGAAGGGACTTTTTCGTTGATACATGAGGGTGGATCGCTGGGTTTGGCGGATGCGACCCGGAATCTCGGCACTATTCAACCTGGCAGTTACAAACCGGTTTACTGGCTGGTCAGCTACCCGAACCTGGATGAGAACGGTACTTCGGTGACCCGCGGAGTCAAACCGGATGATGATTTGGTCTTGCGCTACAATATTTGGGCGACCGAGGCTTCCGGCACCCGGAATCCCCGGGTGGAACGCACCGCGACCATGCGCCGGTGTATCAGCGCCATGGCGAACAAAATTTTCCCCAACACCGCGAATAAAGTCCCCCAACTGTATCAGGATTTGTTGGAAAAATACCAGCCGGACTGGACGGATACCCCTGCGGACGGGTCCCCTGGCACCACGATTCGGACGGAGGGTATCTGGTATGATCTGGGGAATGTGAATAAAGGTTTTGATAATGATGGCGATTTGGTGCCCGATCAGAACGCCTGGCTGCAACCCGTCGGGGATCCGGCGCTATTCGATTCGGGATCTTTCCGCTTGGTGAAAACGTATGCCTTGATTATTGTGAAGCTCAAGGGCGGAGGTGAACTGGTTCTGGATGTCGAGGATCAGCTCTATTTTTCTAATCTGCCGGACAATACGGGTGTCATCGGTCTGGTCCGCTATGATTTCAAAGTGCTGAATTCGGGAAGTTCATCGCAACTTACACCCTATCAAATGGCGGCCTCCGGCTTCGACAACGAAAAATTCAACGGGGACTTCGGCGCATCAATTGGTGTCGGGCTGGATGCGCAGCCAAGCGCCCTGGATTTTGCAAAGGCGGTGGACAAAGAAGCCGCTGATCCTGGTGAGACCCTGGCATACAGCCTGTCGTTTGAAAATACTGGCGGGCAAGTCCTGGGCAATCCTGAACAGGGGCTGCCCTTTGTGGTCCAGGATGCGATTCCGGCGGGAACGACGTATGTGGCCTCTTCGGCTGCGGGTAATAACAGTTTCACCGGGCCCGGGTCCTTTTCAGTCCTGTATTCCACCGATGCCAGTCTCCAAACCTGGACCGATGTCGAACCCGCCGCCAGTACGGTAAGGGGCCTCCGTTGGGAATTTGATCAAGCGCTGGCCCCCGGAAGTGAGGGAACGTTGACCTTTAACGTTGACGTGAACACACCGTTTTTAGAAAGTTCACCTTTTGTGCCGAATACGGGTGTAGTGGTGTTTGGTAACGGAAGCCCTTTTCTTTCGGATACCGTCCAGACGTATATTGGAGGAAACAACTCGGTCAGTGGCCTTGTGTTTATCGATGACGGTGCCGGTGGCGGAAGCAATATGTTCGGAGATGGTTTGAAGGGGCCTGATGAGGCTCCAATTGAGAATGTTACCGTCTATTTGTATCTGGATGTGAACGGCAACGGCCAATTGGACAGCTCCGACATACTCGTTGCCGTGACCCAAAGCGACGCGAATGGTGCTTACAGCTTCAACGACCTTGCCGACGGAAATTACCTTGTTCGGGTGGACCGGAACGACCCTGAAATTCCGGAAGGCAATGTGGCGACGGTGGGCGTGCTCAAGGCGGTGGCACTGGATCCGGACAGTAATACCACAGACCCGGTCAATGTCACCGGTGTGAATTTCGGATTTGCCCCCCTCCTTTCTCTCAGCAAAACGGGTCCGGCCACAGTGCTGAAAGACGGTCTTCTGACCTATGAAATCGCGCTCACCAACAACTTTGCGGGTGATGGAACCAGCGGGCAGGATGTGGATGTCGCGCGATGGGCCGGCACCTCGACCGGGGACACCCGGTGGTTAACTCAATCCAACGCGATTGGCGACACCCCCTCGACCTTCGCGACGGTTGACTTCAGCGGGCAGCCGACGGATCAGCTTTTTCTGGGCGGCTTCACGGCCACCGGGCCCGGAGATGTA
>PXDP01000437.1 GCA_003565035.1 PVC group bacterium
ATTAAAACCGTACTCGGAACCCCCGTAAAGAATCAGGACCACATCCCATTAACCTACCAGGAAATTCAGATAGGTCCCCAACAAAACCTGCATACCCTCGAACGACAATGGTACTTTCAACGTCAGGCCGATGAACGTTGATCCCTCTTCATCCTTCTGACTTTATTATTCCGCGTCCCTCTTCATCATTCTGACGTCCATTATTCTGACTTTATTATTCTGCCCCAAATTATTCTGCCTCCCCTGCTTCAGAACCGCACCGAAAACCCGATCCGGGGGCCGCTGAGGCGTTCGCCCCGGCTTTCCACCCAGCGGTATCCCAAGCGAAGGGACCCGTGCGCATAGCGGAGAAGAATGCCGGCTTCCAGATCGTTAAGCGTCCCCGCTTCAAAAAACCCGAACATGGGGCGCACTTCGACTCCTAACCGCCGCGACGGCCAGTATCGCACAGGAAATCCGAGCGAAAACGCGGACGCGCTCTCCTCTCCCCGCAGCCACATGCCGCCCAGAGCCAGATTGGTCTCCACCCTTCGCCCAAACCCCATTCGATACAGCGCGTGGAGCTGATAAAAATGCAGCGTGTCGTCAAAAAGACGGTCATTGTAATAGGTGTGCCGGAAATCGGCGGCAAGAATCGCCTGCCCCAGCTCCACGCCGTATCCGTAGGCGGTGATGTCGGAGGAAATATACTGCACCCCGGTGTCCAGCCGCACCATCGGAAAAATCGGATCGCCGTAAACGCGGTTTCCGGACAGTTCCATCCCGTACGCCCCGCCAGCCACCATCCCGAAGACCAGCGGACGCACAAAAAGATCCAGCATCAGTTCGTCCATCACCGAAGACTCATCGGAGTGGGTGCGGGTCCGTGCCGGTGGCGGAGAGCCCGACGGGGGCGAACCGGATTCCGCCGTTTTGGATTCAAAACGCCGGAGTCTTCCGCCCTCCCCTGCACTCGTTCGATTGCACAGCATCAAAAGAACGATCACGAAGCCTGTCAGAACTTTTCCGAAAGTCATAATTAAAATTCACTTCCTCTGCGGCGCAAAAACTGAATGTCGTTCCAATCCCAAACACGTGATGGATTCCGATCCACACAGGCCGGGGTGACGTTCCATCCAACAACCCTCCATCTGTTGGCACTCCGGAAATGGATATAAAAACTCAGCCCGATCAAGAGAGCGGCCAGCATCGCCAGCATGGGTCGGCGAACGCCGTTTTTATCGAACATCTCTCCGAAAACCGGGATGAGAAAGTATACAAAATATGGCACCATATCCGTAAAGAAACGGGGTCCAATGCTGTAGCCGCCCCACCAGTGGGGAAAAGCGGAAATAACAATCCAATGTGACAGTATAATGCCGATCAGCGCTAGATCCAAAAGCCGGAAAGACTTCTGCTTCAACTTCAGGAATATCCCGTAACCCGACATGAGGAAAATCGGTGTGAACAAAAACAGTCCCCGCCCTGGACTGATCAGATTACCGGCAAGGGCCTCCACAAACGTTGAACCGAATTCAAGGCGGTTTGATCGAAAATAGGGTGGCTGTAGAGTGCCAAAAACCCGAAGGTTTAGCGCGAAAAACGCGGCGAACACCCCGAACGAAAGCAATACCGAACCCCAGAACGCTTTCCGGCGTCCGTACTGCAGAAACGCCACACCCATTAAAAGCAGAAAGGATAAACTGTTCGTAGGGCGGACGATATAGGCAAATGCCAGAATCGGCCCCGTCCACAGAAGGCAGCCGACATTCTCCCGTGCCCGGATCAAACTTAACAGCGCGGCAGCAAGCAAAAGCATCGACGGTCCATGTTGCCAAAGAGCACGGCTGGCTGTAGACCAGGCCGGCGTGGCAAAGGCGAAAACAAATGCAGCCAGTAAAGGCGCCCACCCGTCGCCAATCGCGTCCCGGGCAATCAGAAACATGATTACTGTCGCAAGTGCGACAAAGATTGATGCAATGAACCGTTCGGTATTTTCGGAGCGGTTATCTTTTAGATGCTCCTCGAACGAAATCCCGGCGGTATATTCGAGCATAACATCCACCGCCCAGACAAAGGGCAACGACATGATGGTGGTGCCGATCGGGAACAGGTTATAATCATGTCCGTCCACCCGGTGGATTGCATAGCGGTTGTATTCTTGAATTCGTTCATGATACTCGTCCAAATTAATGTCTCCATGATTCAGAATACTGACCGCAACCGGAATAAACCAACGAGAATCCCCGGAAGTTATATTCTTACTGCGCACATGAAAGAAAAAGACAACCAGAAAAATGGATGCCAGGAGAGGAAGCAGTCGGGGTTTCATACAGGTGATTGGGGTTGTGTCAGGCCTGAATTTATTCACCCAGGCCAGGCGACGAGTTGGAGGTGGGCATCGGAAAGACGGCCCAGGGCGTGTTGCCAGACACGGACGTCGGTGGGGTCCGGCAAGGTCAGCATACGGCCTTCTTCGGGGTAGCCGGTGCCGATAAGGGTCAGATCCGTATTGGGCGGCAGGGTTTCGCGCAGTTGACGGAGCTGATGCAGGGTTTCCTCCAGCGGGGGCTGCCAGAGTTCCCGCACCATCACCAGTCCGCCGACCGGAACGGTTTCCGGCGGGTCGGCCTCGGCGGAAACGGAGACAACCGGAACCTCCAGCAGTCCCGCCACCGCCTCTGCCAGTGCCCCGTCCCGCACCTTCAGCTCCGGCGGCGTGAACACATGCACCGGTCCGGGCGGTCGCACGGTCTCTCCGGCCGCGGCGGGCGGAATCGCGGTGATTTCTCCGGCGGCCTCGGAGGTCTGAAACCGCAGCGGCCTGCGGGTCAGCCGCAAATAAAGCCGCTCACAGGCCGGATCATCCAGCCGAACCCGTCCGAGACGCAGCTGCACCTGCACGGTGCCGGCCAGGGCCAGCACCAGACGCGGCAGCAGACCGTACACCAGCACACACATCATCAAAAAGGGCCACCAGGCGGCGGCGGCGCGGGGATCCACCTGCCCCAGTCCGTCTTTCAGCACGATCCGACTGAAGGCGATTTGCTCCGGACCGGGTGCAAACGCGCCGCCCCAGGGTGCGGCCAGGGCTGAGGTTAGCCGGGCCATGCGCTCACCGCCGAGGTCCAGCGTCGTGGCCCAGCCAAAGGCCAGATCGCCGGTCACCCCCCGCAGGAAGGTGGCCGCCAGTACGCCAAGATTAAAGCCAACGGCGGCGAGCTGCATGGATGCGAAGGCCCGCGCCATCCAAACCGGCAGGGAGCGCAGAGGCTCCATGCGGCCGACGGACGGATCTTTGCCTTCGAACACATGGAAGAGGATATTCTGATAGACCGTTCCGGCCGTGCGGCGAAACAGCAGTTTGGAAACCATCAACAGCAACAGCAGCCCCAACTGCCCGAAGACGAGGGTGCCCAGATAGAGGCTGACATTGATCAGCCGGTCACCCTCATACTGAAGCAGGCCCACCGCCGCGCCCGCCCCGGACGCAAACAACATCGCAAAAAACACCCCCCGCAGGATACGCTCGGATCCCACCAGACGCTGCGCGGTCCGTGCCGGCCCCGGGTCCTGACGCCGCTGCTCCCCCAGCCAGTGGCGCAACACCTGCGGACGCGGCAGCGTGACCCCGGGTTTCAGATCCGCCGGGGTCAGCACGATCTCCCCGCGAAGCCGGAGATCCAGCTCGGTGAGATCGGCCAATGACAAGGATACGCGCGGTTGACTCATACAGCCTTCATATCATGATTTACGCAGATTGCCCAGTAAGCTGCATCTCAATCTTCAGCGAAAGACGAAGTAAGGGTCGGAGTCCCGCGTTTAGGGCCTGTCGATTTATTCGCTCCCCCATCCCCTTGTGGAAGGGGAAACCCTCGACAGTCAACCCGCTTCAGCCCCCCCCCTTTGCCGCCTCCTCCGTCTTTCTGACCCTGCGGGGCGAAGGTCAAGAGTGGTTCGCCCATCGCCCCACTCCCGTGTGGAACGTGGTGACGAACAAAATGAATACGCCCCCCTCTCTCATTTGGATTATTCTATAGGAATAAGTTATACATAATTATACTTTACTTAGAAGTCCTGTTTGGTAGAAGCTGCCTCATTATGAGAACCTGGTCTGAAGCCCCGATTTCCCGTCACCAAGTTGAAATGATCAGTCCCTGTCTGGACGAAAGGATTGGCCGGCACGCGGGTGTACGTTTTCTGGACGCCCTGCTTGCCCAAGTCGACTGGAGCGACTGGGAACAGGCTTATCCCGCCAGTGGCCCTGGCCGTCCACCTCACCACCCGCGGCTCATGTGCGCCGCGATTCTTTACGGGCTGGTCCGCGGCATGCATTCCACCCGGATGCTCGAATATGCCACGGAATACAACATGGATTTCCAATGGTTGCTCGATGGCCGGGTGATCGATCATTCCACCTTTGCCAAGTTCCGCACGGTCCACGGCGAGAGGATCAAAGACCTGTTCAAGACCATCAACCGCAAAGCCGCCGATCTCAAAAAGCTTAGTCTCGAAGAGATCATTATTGATGGGACCCGGATTCGCGCCGACAGTGACCGGCATGGCTCAAGAACCGCCCAAGCCCTGCAAAAACGATTGGATGCGCTCGACGAGAAACTCGCGAAGGCTTTGGAGGAACTGGAGAAAGCCCAGGAGGAAGGTGAGGAGGAAACTGCACGGAAAAACGAGCGTGTGAAAGCGGCGCTGGAGGCCCAAAAGCAACGGGACGAAAAAGCCATGGAAGTTGCCAAGGCGCGAGACGAGGTGAAAAAAGCCAAGGAAGGAAAGAAAGCTCACGGGGTGCGCGTACCCGTCACGGACCCGGACGCACATCTGCTGGAGAACAAAGAAGGGGGGTATGCACCGAACTACACGCCGGTGATCGCCGTGGAGGGGGAGTTGGGGCTCATCGTGGCCGAACAGATCACCGAACAGAATTCCGAGAGCGATTGCTTGGTTCCTTTGGTGGAGAAAACCGAAGAGCTCTGCGGGCATGCCCCTGATCGTGTGCTCGCCGATGAGGGCTTTGGTGCGGGATACGAACTTGAGGAGCTCGGTGAAAAAGGTGTGGCGGTTTTCACCCCGATGGGAAAAGTATCCAGAGATGAATCCCGCCCCGTGCCCTCTGCGGGAGGGGTGCTTCCTCCAGAGCATTGGGAGGCTCTTCCCCTGCGGGGTGGCCGTTTGGACAAGAGCGCCTTCCGGTATGATGCCGGAGAAGATGTTTATGTCTGCCCCATGGGCCAAATCCTCAGACCATTGAGAAAACAAACCCGGAAGAATGGAACAGGGAAAACGGTGGAACTCATGGAGTATTCAGGGGCACCTTGCGGTGATTGTCCATTAGCCTCCCGCTGTCTGTCAAAGACGGCAAAAGCACGAACGATCAGCCGAGACCAGCATGAGGTCAGGCGCGAAGAGGTACGGGAGCGGATGGCAACAGAGGAAGGTCAGGAAATCTATTCGCACAGGGCCCCCTGGGTGGAAGGAGCCTTTGGAACCATCAAGGCCGGGATGAAAATCCGCAGATTTCAACGGAGAGGTCTTCAAAAAGTCCGACAAGACTGGACCTGGATCTGCTTGGCGTTCAATCTACGCAAGATGATGGGGTGGAAGGATGAAAACACACAGAAAATGATGAAATATTGTATTCAGAGTTGTATTCAGCGGCTCAGATGGGCTCTAAGTCGCTTCCTGAGCATGCAGAATCAGTGGCTCACCAAAGTCAGCGCGTAAGCTCATTTCCTCAAGCAAGCAAATGATATTTAATAATCATTAGCTGACGAGGTGGTTTATAGAGAATAAATCGACAGGCCCTTTACGCGGATAGTCTATAAGGGCCATTTATGGCCCGGTTTCAGAGCCCTGAGGTATCTTCCCGTCCGGAGGTTGGGGCCGTGTACATTGAAACCCGCTCGCTGAAGCTCGCTCTGGGCTATCCGCGTAAACGCGGAACTCCGGCGCTTTCTAAACGCGGAACTCCGGCGCTTTCTAAACGCGGGACTCCGACTCGTATCTCCACATGATGCTCCTGGCGGTCGTTTTTGAGATGGAGGGGTTCGGGGGGCGGGGCGTGGGGGTCGCGGAGGAAGGTGAGGTGGTAGACGGTTTGCTGATAACGGTAGTGGAGTTTGTAGCTGTCCCAGGTTTTGGGCATGTGGGGGCTGAAGTGGAGGTGATCGCCTTGTTTGTGGAGGCCGAGGA
>PXDP01000021.1 GCA_003565035.1 PVC group bacterium
CGCCCCGGGCGGGATCAAAGCGGGCGATGCGGGCCAGACCGCTGTCGATCACCGCGCGGATGCCGTCGATGGTGAGGGAGGTTTCGGCGATGTTGGTGGCGACGATAATGCGGCGGCGGGGGGAAGGGGAGAGGGCGCGGTCCTGGTCTTCGGGGGAGAGGTCGCCGTGCAGGGGGAGCACATCGGCGGATTTGCCAATTTCACGGCGGCGCAGGGCTTCGAGGGTGCGGTCGATTTCGTAACGGCCGGGCATAAAAATCAGGAAGTCGCCGTCGGTTTTGGCGGCGAGGGACTGGGCGGCATTGGCGGCGGAATCCCAGAGGTCGGTGCCGGTGGCGCGGGGATCGCGGTCGAGGTAGTGGATGTCGACCGGATAGGTGCGCCCTTCGGAGGTGAGCAGGGCGGCATCGGGGAGAAAGGCCTGGAGCGGATCGGTGTCGAGCGTGGCGGACATCAGGATGATGCGGAGATCCGGGCGGGGACCGGCCTGGAGGCTGAGAGCCCGGGCCAGGCTGAGGTCTCCGTAGAGATGCCGCTCGTGGAATTCATCAAAGATCAGACATCCGATGTGCGGGAGGTTCGGTTCGCGCAGCCATTCGCGCAGCAGAATCCCTTCGGTCACGTAGCGGACCCGGGTTTTGGCGGAGGCGCGGCGGTCGAGGCGGACCTGATACCCGATTTCATCGCCGACCGCGCCGCCGCGTTCGTGCGCGACCCGGCGGGCGAGCATTTTCGCGGCGATTCGGCGTGGTTGCATCACCACCGTCTGCAGGGGGGCGGGGATCAGTCCGGCGTCGAGGATCATCTGCGGCACCTGGGTGGATTTTCCGGAGCCGGTGGGGGCCTGCAGAATCACCCGGGACTTGGTTTTCAGGGTTTCGGTGAGTTGCGATTGAATGTCGTGTATGGGCAGCATGAGGGCCACATTTAACATGAAAGGGAGAAAAGAGGGATTCCTTTCTCGACGGAACCCGTTTTTTTTGTCAGGGCCTCCGGCGATTTTCTCACGTAAATCCAACCGAATACTAATCCAAAATGAATCTTCTCTTTACCGTGCTTGAGATCCTGGGCAGCCTGGGGATGTTTTTATTCGGCATGAAAATCATGTCGGAGTCATTGCAGAGACTGTCGGGGGAGCGCCTGCGTTCGATCATGCACGCCATGACCGGCAACCGGTTTTCGGGGCTGACAACCGGATTTTCGGTGACCTGTCTGGTGCAGAGTTCTTCGGCTTCGACGGTGATGATCGTGAGCTTTGTGAATGCGGGACTGCTGACGCTTTTCGGGGCGATCGGCATGATTCTGGGGGCGAATTTGGGCACGACCACGACCTTTTGGATTATCTCGATTCTGGGCTTCAAGTTCAGCATTTCCTCGATCGCCCTGCCGATGATCGGCGTGGCCCTGCCGCTGATCTTTTCACGCAAACCGCGGATGAAGGATACCGGTGAGTTCATGATCGGATTCGGCTTGCTGTTCCTCGGACTGATGTTTCTGAAGGATTCGGTGCCGGACATCGAGAACAATCCCGAGGCCCTGGAGTTTATCACAAGCTTCACCGGAAAAGGCTTTGTTTCGGTGATCAGTTTCATTATTTTCGGCGCAATTTTGACGATTCTGGTGCAGTCCTCCTCGGTGGCGGGGGCGATTACGCTGACCATGGCGCACAAGGGCTGGATTGATTATCCCAGTGCCTGCGCGATCATTCTGGGCGAAAATATTGGCACCACCATCACCGCAAACCTGGCCGCCATCGGCGGAAACGCCAACGCCAAGCGTGCCGCCCGCGCACATCTGATTTTCAATCTGATTGGCGTGACCTGGGCCATTTTCCTGTTTAATCCGCTTTCGGATCTGATTTTGCTCATGGTGGGTCCCCGGGATACGGGGCCGGAGTCGCTGCCGATTTTGATGGCGGCGTTTCATTCGACCTTCAACTTGATTAACATCGCGCTGGTGATCGGTTTTGTGAAGCAACTGGAGCGGCTGGTGGTTCATTTTGTCAAAGAACCGGAGGGACCGGGGCTGCTGGCACCGCAGAAGAGTCCGCATATGACCTATGAATCGGCGATGATTCCGCACACCGGAGAGCTGAACATTGCCGAAGCGGAGCGGGACGTGGACCGGATGGGCATGATCACCCGGGAACTGTTGAAAATCTTTACCGATTTGTTTGAGCAGGGGGGCGGCGAGGACATACCCTCCATCGTCCTGAAGGCCAAACAGCTTGAACAGGAGAGTGATATTCTCTCGTTTGAGACCACCGCCTATCTGCTCCGCTGCTCCTCGGCGGGACTGAGTGAAGCGACCCTGGGGCGGATCGCGGCGCTGCTGCGCGTGGTGGCCGAGCTGGAGGAGGTCTGTGACTGCGGATACCGGCTGGTGATGATGGCGGAGCGGAAACACCGTAAAAACCGGGTGCTTCCGCCGGAAACGCTTGGCCAGGTCCGGGAGTTCTCAAATATTATCTTGCAGTTCATGGATTTCTACAGTTCCCGCCTTCGGGGTCCTGTGAACGCCACCGACATGGAAACCGCTTATCAGCTGGAGAAATTTATTGATTCCTTCCGTAAACGCATGCGCAAGGATTCCATGAACCGTATGCAGTTGAGCGGTGATGCGGTGAAAGCGGAGATGCTGTACGTGGATATTCTCAATAATATGGAAAGCATCGGCAACCATTCCATTAATATTCTTCAGGCACTCCGGCACGCCTGATCCCGTTCGCTCCGGGAGCTTGCATCCATGCCGCGGCATGGTATAAAGCAGGCATGTCACTTTTAGATCGTTTGGAGCGTGTGTTCGGTCGGTTTACGCTGCCGAATCTTTTGCCGATTTTGCTGATGGGACAGGTGCTGGTGTATCTGTTTCTGGCCACGGGCGCGGTGGAGCCGTTTCAGTTGCTGCTGAATGCGGGGCTGCTGAGGGAGGGACAGCTTTGGCGGCTGGTCACGTTTATGCTGCTGCCGCTGAGTGACAGTCCGATCTGGTTCGCGCTGGGAATTTACATTACCTGGCTGATGGGGTCGGCGCTGGAAAAGGAATGGGGCGAAGTCCGTTTTGCGCTCTACCTCTCCACGGGCTGGTTTTTGACGGTGATGTCTTCTTTTTTGTTTCCCGGCGAGGTGTTTGGAAATCAGTTCATTATGGGGCTTTTTACCCTGGGTTTTGCGAAGCTGTATCCAAATTTCGAGTTTTTGATGTTTTTCATCATTCCCATGAAAGTGAAATATATTGGATGGATCACCTGGGGTCTGTACGCCATGGCCTTTCTGGGCGGTCCGGGGTATGTGCGGGCGATGGTGCTGAGTGCGGCGGCGGCGTGGCTGTTGTTTTTTGGCGGGGAACTCCAAACGACGGTGCAAAGCAAAAAGCGCAAAGCGTCCTTTACCCGTCAGGCGAAGGCCAATGCGCAAATTCCCATGCATACCTGCGAAAAATGCGGGAAAACCAATCTGAGCCATCCGCAGATCGATTTCCGGTATCAGGCCGGCCGCTGTTTTTGTGAATCCTATCTTTCGAAAGGTGTTTGTGATGATGATGCGTAAACGAGTTCAATGGATACTGCTGGGTCTGCTGGTTTGCGGGCCGGCATTTGCGCGGACGCGGGTGGCGCAGGGGAACCGCGAGGGTATTTTACATCTGGGAAACGGCAGTGAACTGGAAAGTCTGGACCCGCATCTCACCACCGGGGTGCCGGAATACAATGTGATCAGTGCTCTGCTGGAAGGGCTGATTCGCGAGGATGCGGAGACCCTGGAGCCCCGGCCGGGCGTGGCGGAGAGCTGGGACATCTCGGAGGATGGTTTGGTCTATACCTTCCGGCTGCGGGAGGACGCGCGCTGGTCCAATGGCGATCCGGTGACCGCGGAGGATTTCGTCTACAGCTTCCGGCGAATTCTTTCCCCCCGGCTGGGGGCGGAGTATGCCTATATGCTGCATGTGCTCAAAAATGCCCGGGACTACAATGCCGGTGAATTGGAGAATGTGGAAGAGGTGGGCGTGCGCGCCGAGGATGCTCGCACCCTGGTGGTGACCCTGGAAAAACCGGCACCCTATTTTATCCGGATGCTGAATCATCATTCCTTTTATCCGGTGCATCCGCCGACCGTTGAGGCGCATGGGGGGGCGCACGACCGGAGCAACCGCTGGGCCCGGCCCGGAACCTACGTCGGCAATGGTCCGTTCACGCTGGAAAGCTGGCAACTCAATCAGTCGCTGCGTGTGGTCAAAAATCCAACATACTGGAACGCGGATGCGGTGCGGCTGAATGGAATTGTCTTTTATCCAGTGGAGGATCAGCAGACCGAAGAGCGTATGTTCCGGAGCGGAGGACTGCACAAAACCGAAGGCATTCCGCTGGCGAGAATCGAACGGTACCGCCGCGCCAATGACCCGGCTTTTGTGTCGCATCCCTATCTTGCAACCTACTATTTTCTGCTGAACACCACCCGGGGGCCGCTGACTGATGTCCGGGTGCGTCAGGCCCTGGCGCTCTCGCTGCGTCGCGCGGATCTTACCGAACGGGTGCTGCGGGCGGGTGAGGTGCCGGCGAAGTGGTTTACGCCCAAGGGCACCGCCGGGTTTATGCCCTCACAGGCCCTGGAGGAGAATGTTGAGGAAGCGCGCAGGCTGATGGCCGAGGCAGGCTTTCCCGACGGCAAAGGCTTTCCGCGTCTCACGCTGCTGTACAACACCCGCGAGTCGCATCGGCTGATTGCCCAGGTGGTTCAACAGATGTGGCGGGAGGCGCTCGGGATTGAAATTGAACTGGTGAATCAGGAATGGCAGGTCTACATGGTTTCGCGCCGGGAAATGGCGTTTGATATTGCCCGCGCCGGCTGGGCGGGGGACTATCCCGATCCGCACAATTTTCTGGATCTGCATTTGAGCACCAGCGGAAATAATCATACCGGATGGTCCGATCCCGAATACGATGACCTCATCCACCGCGCCACCGGCTTGCAGCAGACCGACGAACGATTTGCCCTGTACGATCAGGCGGAAGCGATTCTGCTCCGCGACATGCCCTTCATCCCGCTCTACTGGTACACCCGGACCTATCTGAAGCATCCTTCGGTGCGCGGACTGACTCCAAATGTGCTGGCGCGCCGGGATTACACCGCGATTTGGTTGGAGGAATAGAGGTGACAGGTCAGAGGACAGAGGTCAGGAGGCAGAGGGTAGAGGGTCGACTGGCTGTAATGCTGGCGTGTATGTTCCTGGTTTTGTTCCTTTCCGGCTGCGGAGGGCGGGAGCGGGTGACGCGGGCGGAGGCTGCGCGGGCCGAGGGTGTGCTGTTGCGGGGGAATGGGCAGGATCCCGCCAGTCTGGATCCGCATCTGGCCACGCTGGTCAGTGCCGGCAATGTCCTGTTTAATGTGTTTGAGGGTTTGGTCCGCTTTCATGCGGAAACGCTGGAGCCGGAGCCGGCCATGGCCGAATCCTGGGCGGTTTCGGAGGACGGGCTGGAGTGGACCTTTTTTCTGCGGGAAGCACAGTGGTCCAATGGCGACCCGGTCCTCGCTTCGGATTTTGTTTTTGCCTGGCGGCGGATGCTGCATCCCGACCTGGCCGCCTCCTATGCTTACATGCTTTTTCCGCTGGAAAATGCCCGTGAGGTGAATGCGGGCGGACTGCCACCGGAGGCCCTGGGGGTCGAGGGGCTGGATGAGCGAACCCTGCGGGTGCGTCTGCACCGTCCGGTTCCGTATTTTTTATCTTTGTTGGCGCACTGGACATGGTTTCCGCTGCATGAAGAGAGTTTGACGGCCCTTGGCGCGGTGACCGACCGGACCGTGCTCTGGACCCGTCCGGAAACCATGGTGGTGAATGGTGCCTTCCGTCTGAAAACCTGGCGGCCGGAGCGGGAGCTGGTGCTGGAGCGAAATCCGTCGTACTGGGATGCAGCCTCGGTGCGCCTCAATGGTGCGGTGTTTTTGCCGCTCAGCGATCCCATTACCGAGGAGCGGGCGTTTCGCAGCGGCGGGCTGCATGTGACCTATACGCTGCCGCGGCAACGCCTGGATCACTACCGCGGCGGCGACAACACGGTGCTGCGGATGGACCCGAATCTGGAGTCCGTGGGCTGGGTGGTGAATGTGCGCCGACCGGATTTGGACCGGGTGGACCTGCGCCGTGCGCTGAGTCTTTCGCTGGACCGCCGTGCCATCGCG
>PXDP01000128.1 GCA_003565035.1 PVC group bacterium
TATGTGGATCTGAATCCGATCCGGGCGGGGATGGTGGAGGATCCGATGGACTATCGGTGGTGTGGCTATGCGGCGGCATGCGGGGGCGGTCAGGCGGAGCGGAAGGGGTTGGAGATGCTGGTGCGTCTTTCTCGGGGCTATTTTCCGCTTAAAGCGGAGCGGGTGCGGGGAGAGCAGTTAAAGGACGGGCAGAAAAAGGAGGGGAAAGCGCCGGGGACGGGCGATTGGCGGGCGATTGGACCGCAGTTGGAGGCGGAACGTCGGGAACGGGCCGAGCCTAAGGGCTGGGGGGATGTGCAGTCAGTGTACCGGATTTGGCTGTATTCGAAGGGGGAGACGAAGGCGGATGTGGACCGGATGCGGAAAAAGCTAAGGGAACGGAAGGGATTTGATGCGCTGGATGTCTTGGCAGAGTTTGAGAGAATGGGGGAGGTGCCGATGGCGAAGATGCTGCGTCAGCGGGTGAAAACGTTCACGAGGGGTGGGGCAATTGGTGGGGAGGTGTTTTTGGGCAGAATGATGGCGCAGCATCGGGGGAGTTTTGGCAAAGGCCGGAAGTCGGCTGGGCGCAAGTTACCGGGGAAAGACTGGTTTGGGTTGGAGGCGATGCGGGTATCCGGAGAGGGCATGCCCCGTGGGTGAGTCGGGGGTTTTATTCGGAGCGGAGCCAGTGGTTGGAGCGAACCATGCGGCCGTTGATTTGGATGCCCCGGGCCTGAAGACGGACGGGACCCTCCCCGATAAGACTTGCGGGGAGATCGATGGTATGGCGTTTGCCCCGTGTTTCGGTTTGATAAATGCGGCGGCTGCCCTGCCAGAGTTCAAGCTGCACGAGGTCGTTTGTACCGTCGGCCACAAGGCGGAGGGTGTTGCGGGGCTGGCGGGGGGGGGCACTCAGGGTTAAGTTCTTGTCAAAGGGGGTGGGAATTATTTTCCGGAGATGAAACAGTTCGGGCGGAGCCCAGAGACGGCGGACGTGAAGGAGAATATCGAGATTGGGCCCGGTGGTTTCGGGATGGGCCTCCCAGGTCCACTCGGGTCCGTTTCCGGGGAGTCTGTTGCCGTCGATGTAGAGATGAGCTTCGGTCCCGGGGCCACTTCGAACGCCGGTGAGGGTTAGGGTGAGGTTGTTTTCATCCCAGGATGTTTCAAGCCGGGCCGGGAGGGTATTTGCCCAGGGGCGGCAAAAGGGGTCCCCGAGTGCAAGTGATTGCCAGGGGTGCCCTTGCGACTGCATCAGGGCTTCGAGCAGGGTGTTGCCAAGAAGATAGCGTTCAAAGATTTGGGCAATTGGAAATTTTGTCCAAATTGAGAGCGGCTCATCCACGGTGCCGACGGTTCCGGCGGCACCGGCGGCGATCCATTCGGTCATTTTGGTTTGCTGGGTGTTGTGAAAGGTGCCTGCGAAGCTGGTGAGGTGTTCGGCAAAGGCTCCGGGAACGAGGCGGCCGCGGTAGCGGTCGACAGGCACATTGGCCGCACCCTCCAGGGCACCGATGATGGCTTCAGGAAGAGGTGCGCCCCGTTCGGCCAGGTGTACCGGGGTGCCTCTGGCCTCCAGGCGTTCTTTGGCGGGTTCAAACTGGTGGATTCGTGCTCGGGTACGGACATCGGTATTCGTAATTATGACAACAGAGCCTTGGGGGGCTGTGAAATCGGCGGTACGGCTTCGGGTGAGGGCTTCAATGATACTGTCCGGGTTGAGCGGCTCGTGAAATGCGCCGAGCATCATGGAAGGATGCAGTCCGGCATTACGGAGGGAGAGGGCGGGAAAGCGGGGGAGGGGGCGGCCCTGTGCGCGTTCTTCAGGAGTCACAAACCAAGGAGAGCGGGCCTGGCCGTTTTGGATGTGTTCTTCCGGAGGGAGTTCTCCGCGGGAGCCGATATAGGCGGTGACGCTCACGGGGGTGCCGCCTGGATGACGGGTGTGAATGGGCCAGTCGGGAGAGAAAATCAGGGCGGTGGGAACCGGGTCCTTGAGTTGCTCAAGCCTTTCCACCACTGGCTGGAGAAGTTGCTGATCGACTGAAAAACGGTTGACGCGCCAGCGGGTGGACTGGTTTTCACGGAAAAATTCTTCGGGGGGATTCAGGTACAGAATGCGGTCGTCCGGAATATGCCGAAGATGAATGAAATGATTGGCAACTTTGAGCGCGCCGGGTGAGGAGGCATTGACAATCAGAAGACTTTCCGAGGGAAGCTGGGCGGCGAGGGGCAGGCTGATGAGCAGACATAATGCAGTAAATCGGTGTTTCATGGCTTTACGCTATAATTCTGGTTTTCATTGTCAAACCCTGGGTGATCAACTATGGTTTCGGCCATGCACTTCTTTATTTCTTTTTTGGCGGGTTTTGGTTTACTGGCTGCACTGGGATATGCCTGGTGGCAATTGGTGGACCGGCGTTTCACTGTTCTGACTCCTGGCGAAGTATACCGTGCTGCCGCGATGAAACCGGAGGCTCTGCAGCGTCTGGTTCAAAAGCGGAACATTCGCACGGTGTATGATTTGCGGACGGATACCGAAGGGGATATTGAGGGGGAAAAAGCGGCTCTGAAGGCGGTTGGATGCCGTCATATCCATTTAAAATCCAGGCAGGTTCCGGATGAGGATACCCGGGACCGCTTTTTGAAGGATATTGAAGACCCGGCTAACCGCCCTGCGCTGATTCACTGCACGCACGGTGAAGGGCGGGCGGTTCTGTTCGGGGCTCTGTGGCTGATAGAATTCAAAGGGGTGCCTCCGGCCAGAGCCCGAAAAATGTGCCGTATGATTACGACAAGAGGATCCACCTTTGATCTGAACCGGGAAAAGGGGCAATACTTAGAAGGATACTGGAAAAGCAACCACGCCGGGTAATCGGTTGCCGTAAAGCGGTTTACAGGGTGGGGCCGGTCAGAGTCATGTTGAGCATATCGAACAGGCTTTGGGTGTCGAAGGGCTTCTGGAGGTAGAGCGTGGAGGGCAGATTGCTGGCGGTTGCGATGCCGGGATGGGTGGCGGAGAAGCCCGACATGAGAATAACAGGAAGGTCTGTGTCCTGTTCATAAAGCCACGACCGCAGGATGTTGCCCCTGGAGTCTGATAGGAGATATTCCAGCAACACCAGATCCGGGGGAGATGAGGCGCTGAGATAATGGCTGCGGAGTTCTTTGCCACTTCGGAGCCAGTGTACACGGGCACCATACTCCTGAAACATATGCTGAAGCTGTTTGGCCTCGGGTTCGTTTTCGAGCACCATCCAGATTTGCGGCGCTTCAGAGTCCTGCATGTCTTCGAAAAATTCCGTGGACGCGGACAGGGGGAGAAGCAGTTCAATCCGAGTAATGACATCGTTTTCGCGTAAAATCCGCAAACGGGCCTCCATACGTTCCGCGAGGGTAACCCAGTCGGCGTATTCCTCACTGGCCTCGTTTTGTTCCGAGAGCACTTCCTGGTCCCAGGCCAGGCTGACGCCGGCAAAGGTTGCCAGTCCATCGCTGTCACGGATTTCGAGATGAAGAACCGTCTGATTATCGTGGATATCGTTGCGGGTGCTCACACCGATGAGGCCGCCCTGGGCATGCAGTCCGTCCGCGACACCGGCCAGAAGGGTGTAGAGAAGGTGGTTGCCGGCATGGGGGTTTGCGATGAGCCGGTCCTCAACAGCCTGAAGTTTCAGTTCAAACCTGGCCCCGGTTTCTTTTTGCAGATACTGTGTCCATTTTTGAAGCAGGGGGTGGACGGCGATATTTTCCTGTCTCAATGTCTGTCGGCGGTTAAGGCGCTGCAACTGATCGACCAGGTGGCGTCCCCGCTGAATCGCGGAGCGCATGCGCTCGGAGCTGTCAGTGCTCTGCTGTGGAGGCAGTTCTGACTGGAGGGTCTGGAAGAGGTAGGCGAGATGATCGGCAAATCCGGGCTGCAGAATATCCAGACGAAGTCCCTCCGCAGATTCACTTTCGGTTTCCGCAGCATCCGGCTGTTGGAGGAGCTGTCCCATGGCTTCGGCGAGCAGCTGTTGCTGGCGGTGGAACAGGTCGAGATGCTCAGGGGAAAAGACAATCATCCGGTCGAGGGCCGACGGTAAATTTTTTACCGAGATTCCGCAGGTTTTTGCGAGGGTTTCTTTTTCGGCAGGGGTCCAGGCATTCACCTTGACGGGGCCGGAATCGAGGACATGGATCACCCGGTGACCGCGGAGCACAGGCGTAATCCATCGGGCGGTTCCAAAGGGGCGGTGAAAGAGTTCAGGGCGGCGTGCACGGGCACGCCGCAGGACATCAACTTCGAGCCGGAGGGCTTCGAGTTGTCCGGCAGGTGTACGGGAGAAGCATTGCGTGAGGGCTTCTTTTCCGGCGGGGTCGCAGAGCACCGGCTGCAGGGACGCCCAGGAGGGAGGCTGTGCAGCGGAATCCAGGAAGAGTTCTTTGTGGAGAGCTTTCTGTTCCCGGCGGAGTTTTTCGATGAGGGCTGAGACATCCATAGAGGTTGTGAGATTACTGGCTGTTTTGCATCTCGCTGAGAGCGTCCTCCCAGGCCCGCTCCTGAACCAGGGTCTGCCGTTCGGAGGGGTCGACGCGCACGCGGGTTTCGGGAGCGAGCTGGCGGCTGAAGAACCAGCGGGCTTCGCCGGTGGGCAGACGAAGCTGCACCTGTCCACTGGCGAGGTTTAGCAAGACACCGGTCTGAGTGGTGCCATCTGTCAGACGCAGGGTGATGCGCTCACCGGGCTGGTGCATGGGGTGGTTTTCGTCCAGGACCCTTGTATATTCCTCGATCAGTTCAGCACGGCGCTGCTGAATGCGTTCGGCACGGGACAGTGGTGGGGGCTGTTCGGTCTCGGTGGGCGGGTCAGCTTCTCCGAAGGGATCGGCCGCCACAAAGGGGGTTTCCTGAACCTGCTCTTGTTCGCCAAAGGGAATTGTATCTCCAAATGGATCGTCATGCATTGGTGAGGCAACCTCACCTTCTTCGCCGCCTGGCGGGAAGCCGGATTCAGGACCGGGACTCGGGGGGGATGGGGGGGGCTGACTGATCAAGGGATCTGTCTGCTGTTCGGGAGGTGAGGAGGGTATACGTGTAATTTCTGCGGGGTCGACCGGCGCAAGTATCCGCATCCGGCGTGCCTCTTCTTCAAGGGCAGGGCTGCGGTTCAGGCTCAGGAGAGCCAGGCTGCCCAAAAGCACAAGGCCTGTCAAAAATCCAAAGAGAATTTTTTCGGTGCTTTGCCCGGCCGGGCCGGGGTGATCCGAACCGGGAGGGGCTCCGCATTCAGGGCAGACTGCACCGGTGCGGGGAATCAGAATGCCGCATGCGCCGCAAAGACGGTACGATTCGTTGCGGGTGGCGGGCTGCGGAGTTTCAGGAGTATCAGTCATTTTGGAAATCAGAGTCCGTGATTCATGAGCCAGGCACGCACATCAGAAATGGGGAGTGTGGTTTGCTCCATGGAGTCCCGCTCGCGGATGGTGACGGTATTGTTTTCGAGGGAATCAAAATCCACGGTGATGCAGAATGGGGTTCCGATTTCATCCTGGCGGCGGTATCGTCGGCCAATGGCACCGGTCTGGTCGTATTCAATGTCCCAGGAGTTGCGGAGATCCATGTAAAGTTCTTTGGCTTTGGCGACAAGTTCGGGACGGTTTTTGAGCAACGGAAAGACTGCGGCTTTTACGGGGGCCAGTCGGGGAGAGAATCGCATCAGCACCCGCTTTTCGTATCCTTCAGGGGGCTGTTGTCCCGGGACGGCCTGAATGGGACCGCCTTCCTGTCCGCCTTTGGGTACGAACTCCTCAGCGTAGGCTTCGTTGAGAACCACGAGCACTCCGCGGGTCAGCCCGGAGGAGGGCTCGATGACGTGCGGAAGAACCCGGGTGTTGGTTTCCTGATCGAAGTATTCCAACTTGGTGCCGGAGAATTCCTGATGCTGCCCGAGGTCGAACCCACCGCGATGAGCAATTCCCTCAAGTTCGCCAAAGTCGGGGGCGGTGAAGCCGTAGCGGTACTCAACATCGGCACAGGCGGTGGAGTAGTGGGCAAGTTCATCCGGATCGTGATCCCGGCGGCGGAGGTTTTTCGTGCTTACGCCGAGCGACTCCCACCATTTGAGGCGCTGTTCGGTCCAGAACTCGTACCATTTCTGGGAATCATCAGGGTGGCAGAACCATTCAAGTTCCATCTGTTCGAACTCGCGGGA